>CAIKJM010000337.1 GCA_903827735.1 uncultured Rhodanobacter sp.
CTTTTTCTATCGCAGTCTTGGTCCGCCAACCCAGCATTTAAACGAGATGATGGAACAAATTAAAAAGCACGGCTGAAGCCAACCAGCACGCCACTGCCGTGACTGCCATCGACCAGCGGACTATTGCTGATCTTGTTCGGCAAAACGCTGTACCTGGCATTGATCATCAGCGTCCACTTCGCTCCGATGGGCCGAATAAAATTGACCCCCACTTCCGGAATCAGCGCGCTCCCCGGCTCGTATCCGGGCACGCCGCGGCGCATTTCATCCGGATGGATGCCGTAGTAATAATCAGCAACCTTGGATGATAGAAAAGTAGCCCCCGCCGTTGGCGTAATGCGAAAGCCGCCCCACTGCAGCGGGTAACCATATTCCAGGGAATACTCCGCCCCTTCGCTACTACCCGATATATCCGTCTTAGCCACCGCTTTGAGCTGTCCGAGAGTGCCGGTCCATGAAGCTGAAACGCCGGCATCGATGCTTCGATCACGATCCTCCAGATCGTCACGATTGATGCCACGACGGGCAAGAGCAGCCCGATCAAAATCGGACGCGCTGATATTGTTGAAACCTGTCGTGATGATGGCATCGACGGCAAAGCCGTCCGACTTCAGCACATGGACACCGCCCGTGATTCCCCGAAAGAAAAAACGGTCGCCCTCATAATCGATGAGTGGAAACGGCGTCACCTGCGAGCCTTTCCCAAGATAGGCATTGTTCGCTACCGCCACTCCCACGCCGAGCCTCCAGCGCGATGCTGTCGCAACATCGGCCTGATCGTCAGTCGCCGCCGTTGATTGGGCCCAGACGCTTGCTGGCATAAGCATGAGAAGAAGGCAGGAATAGGTTTTTTTCATCGAGCGGCTTTCCTTGAGTGATCGCAATAAGTGGTGTTTCTTAATTACGGAATGTTTCGCGATATCAGCGATCGCGATAACCGTTTCGAATCGTCACCAACATGTCCAACAACCGCGCGGTCGAGCCCTCTTCGACCAATTGCCGCGCCGTCTTACCGCCCAGCTCGCAGATAGCCTCACTGCTAAACCAGTGCATGACCTTGTCCCCATCTGGCTCGATGCCTCGGGCAACGGAAAGCACGACGGCTTGCTCCCACTCGATCCGGGTATGTGACGTCGTACTGCCGTTCTGTATGACGACGACAGGGGCTGCGTTATCCCCGAAAAAAATAGGCCTGCATCGATGAAGCACATTACGAACTGTCGAAGGCATTCAGAGTGCCACGGCGTCTAGGGAGTTAGCGCATACTGACCGTCAGAGATGTCCCGCGTTTGTCCCAAAAAACATCCTCACGCAACAATGTTTCACCACTGAAATATGTGCTTATCCGCTGCCGTTGCCGTATAACACCGTGCATCAGATCCAGGGGAAGCAAGGTGACCACCGTGCCCAATATCCTAGTCGTCGATGACGACGAAGAGCTTCTCTTACTCATCAAGCGATTTCTTGAACGATACGATTACAACGTCGAAGTCGCAGGCTCGGGCGCGCAGATGGATGCAGCGATGGCTCGCAGGAATTTTGATGCACTCATACTCGACGTGATGCTGCCTGGCGAAGACGGCCTCAGCTTGTGCAAACGAGTGCGAAGCGCGTCAAGCAGTCTGCCGATCATCATGCTGACCGCCGTGACGGAAACCACCGATCGTATCGTCGGACTGGAACTAGGCGCAGACGATTACTTGGCCAAACCCTTTGACGCGCGCGAGCTGTTGGCGCGCATCCGAGCACTGCTTCGCCGCGCCACGCAGCATCAGACGGCGGCCAATCATCTCCCTAGCCTGCTGTTCGGAAATTGGCGTCTCGACTTATCCAAGCGCGAGTTACGCTCCAAGAATATGACTCTGGTACCGCTGTCCAGCGGTGAGTTTGAACTGCTGCTAGCGTTTCTCGAACACCCCCAACGCCTGCTCACGCGTGAGCAACTTATCGACTATGCGCGAGGCCCAGCCCACGAGGCTTTCGATCGCAGCATCGACGTGCAGATCAGCCGTATTCGACGAAAAATTGAAGCCGATAAACGCAATCCGGAAATGATACGTACGGTTCGCAACGCTGGTTACATCTTCACTATGCCAGTCGAAAACGCTCCATGAAACGTCGTCACGTTTTTGACAGTATCGGGTGGTGGTTTGCGCTCAATGTGGCTGCAGCCATACTCGTTACACTGCTTATGATCATGGCCTTTGTGGAGCTCGCCGGGGTCTGGGGGCAACCGCCCGTGGAGAACGCTGAGCTGATTGAACAGGCCGCCGGCATTGCTCTCACCTTCGACAACGTTCCCGCCGCTGAACGCGCGCAACTTGCCCGGAAACTCACCTCATACGCCTTTGATGTCCAGTGGTATCCCCAACGCGACCAAGTTCCGATATCGGCCGAGCACAACGGGAAAGAACACGATTCCCGATGGGGCAAACTCACCCATATGCTGGGCAGGACCAATGCCGGCGTGCTCGCCTCCAGTCCCGATGACCTGACCGCGGAGGCGGCGACCACGCTGCACAAATACGCGCTAGCGATCGAGCTGTCCGACCATAGCTGGATCATGTTTGACACGGCCCAACGTAGCTGGGGAATCGACCGTAGTTCAAGAATGGTGCTAACGGTCTTGTTTGTCCTGCTTTCAAGCGGAATCATCGCCAGCGCAGCCAGCCGACGGCTGGCGCGGCCGGTTCAGCGGTTTGCCGCTGCCGCTGAAACCTTCGGCACCGGATCGCGTGCTGAGCCGCTGCAACTGGTCGGTCCACTAGAAATTCGTGAGGCCGCAGCAGCTTTCAACGCCATGCAGGATCGAATCCAGCAGCTGATGGATAGCCGTACGGAAATGCTTACTGCAATCTCGCACGATCTACGTGCGCCGCTCACACGCATGCGCTTACGCGGCGAGTTCATCGAAGACAGCGATCAACA
>CAIKJM010000338.1 GCA_903827735.1 uncultured Rhodanobacter sp.
ACACTTATAGGGATCTGGTGCTTGGCTTTCGAGTGGAACTGGCCAAGGAGTATCTGGGGCATTCGCAGCTTACCGCCAAGGAAACTGCCTATCTGCTGGGCTTCAAGGACAGCAATGCGTTTCGGCGCGCCTTCAAGCTGTGGACCGGTCAGACCATCCACGAATTTCGTGAACACGCAGTTCATGGCTCCAGTTCCCTCGAACGTACGGGCAAGTAGTCGCTGATCCGCTGAGAGCTTGGTCTGACAGCGCCGTGCGAATCTGCTCGACCTGTGCGAGGCCGCGCCGCGGACCGCGGCCACAATGCGAGGCTAAGCACCCATCGGTGGCGTTCCGCTGCAAGCACCACGCGGCAGACCAGAAGCGCTGATTTGCCAGCACATTGGCCGCGATTGCAAGACTTGTGCAATTGCTGCTCTATCCAAGCCGTTCTATCGTTAACGGAGTACGCAGCTCGAATCCTCAGAGATCGGCAGAGGCGCGCGATGTCGAAGTCAGGAGAACGAAATGTATAGCGACGGGTTCAATCCGCGTGTCCTAAAAGTGCTGGCATGGACCGGCCCGCTCTTCACGCTGATGTGGCTGACCGGTGCAGGTCCCATCACCGGCTGGCTGTATCTACCACCACCATCCGCGGCCGATTCTGTCGCCAAGACGCTCAACGATTACTCCGGGAATATCTTCCTGGTACGTCTTGGTTGCATCGTCATGATCAGTTCCTGCATCTTCTACACAAGCTGGGGAATGCTCGTCTCAATTCTCACCCGAAAGATTGAAAAAGATTACCCGATCTTCTTTTTCATTCAGGTCATCAGTCTCGCGGCCTGCGTCGTTGTCGTTCTGATGATTGGTTACTTCTGGGGCGCCGCCTCATGGCGCGCCGGAGAAACCCTACCGGAAATTACCCAGGCGTTGAACGATATCGGTTGGCTCGGCGTCCTGTTTACTGGCGCGCCATTTGCCGCCTACCAATGGGCGCTGGCCGGTGCGACCCTGCTCGACACGTCGGAGTGTCCGGTTTTCCCGCGCTGGAGTGCCTACCTCAATCTATTCATCAGTCTATTCATGATCGAGGCGGGCCTGCTGTTGTTCTTCAAGACAGGTCCCTTCTCCCAAAACGGCGTATTTGTGTTCTACATGCCGATGATCGCTTTCTTCGTATGGATTCTTACGTTCTCCTATCTGTCGATCAAAGCAATCAATGCCGAAGTGGCGGTACGCGAAGGTCAAAGTATCCAGGCCAATCGCCGTGCCGCGTCATCAACAACCGGGCGCCAGCAGATTGGGGCTGTTTGAAATCTTGAGCAGTCGATGCACCTGACGGATTGCGATCGGGTGCGATTGCGGATCGAGCATCGTCCCTGCCCTCGCAGCACTTCATTTGCCGAGTTACCTGCGAACAATGCGCGGAACAGCCCGCAGCACTCAGTTACCCTCGCGAGCGTTTGGAAATGCGGCACCGAACTTCGCGCTGTGCTGGGCCGGTCTTGGAACGTTTTGGCTTTTATTTCAGCTTTACGTGCTCGGCAGCTGGGTGCTCGGTCCGACCTTTGTGGCCACCGATCCGGGCACCGATCCGATCTCCGACCAGAAACTTCTGCTATTTAAAGTGTTGCAGACGGTGGTTCCGATCGCCGCGGCCGGCATGGCTTGGAAACTGCTGTTCGCACCTTGGCTGCGGACCGGACGCATCAACACCGACGGTCGTATTCTGTTCGCCGCTGCGATGGTGTTCTTCTGGGATATGTCGCTGAACTACGCCTCGATCGCGCTGTTCTATAACGCCTACTTCATCAACTTCGGCTCCTGGGCCAATGGCGCCTGGCCAACTTGGCTCAGCCCCAGTGGACACCTGTTGCCGGAGCCCTTTCTATTCATCATGCCGGCTTATCTGGCACTGGTGTTTTCACAGGCATTGTTGATCTGCTG
>CAIKJM010000339.1 GCA_903827735.1 uncultured Rhodanobacter sp.
CGACAAGGGCATCCGCATCGTTCGGCGACTGCAGTGGTCGCACAAGCAGAAGTTGTGGGTGCGCCGCTATTTTCGCGAAGAGGTCGCGCCGCTGATCACGCCGATCGGGCTCGACCCCACCCACCCGTTTCCGCTGCTGGTGAACAAGAGCCTCAACTTCATCGTGCGGCTGGAAGGCGTCGATGCCTTCGGCCGCGACTCCGGCCTGGCCATCGTGCCGGCCCCGCGCGTGCTGCCACGCCTGATCCGCGTGCCCGAGGCGATCTGCGAGGGCGGCGACAAGTACGTGCTGCTGTCGTCGATCATCCATGCCCACGTGGACGAGCTGTTTCCCGGGATGAAGGTGCTTGGCTGCTACCAGTTCCGCCTGACCCGCAACGCCGATCTCAGCCTCGACTCCGAAGACATCGAAGATCTTGCGCTGGCCTTGCGCGGAGAGCTGTATTCACGCCGCTTCGGCGACGCGGTGCGGCTGGAAGTGGCCGACAACTGCCCGAAGGAGCTGACCGATTACCTGCTCAAGCAGTACGGTCTGGCCGAGTCCGAGCTGTATGAAGTCAACGGCCCGGTCAATCTCGCGCGGCTGTTCCGCATCGCCAGCGAGGCCGGCTATCCCGACCTGCAGTACCCGGCGTTCACGCCGACCCTGCCCAAGGCGCTCAAGCATGCCGAAGACCTGTTCCAGGTGATCGGCAAGCAGGACGTGCTGCTGCTGCATCCGTACGAATCGTTTTCGCCCGTGGTGGATTTGCTGCGGCAGGCGGCCAAGGATCCGCAGGTACTGGCGATCAAGCAAACGCTGTACCGCACCGGCGCCAAGTCCGAAATCGTCGACGCCCTGGTCGACGCGGCCCGTGCCGGCAAGGAAGTGACCGCGGTGGTCGAGCTGCGCGCGCGCTTCGACGAGGAATCGAATCTCTCGCTGGCTTCGCGTCTGCAGCAGGCGGGCGCGATGGTGATCTACGGCGTCGTCGGCGTGAAAACGCACGCCAAGCTGATGCTGATTCAGCGCCGCGAAGGCAGCGAGCTGGTGCGCTACGCGCATCTGGGTACGGGCAACTACCACACCGGCAATGCCCGTTTGTACACCGACTACAGCCTGCTCACGTCCGATCAGGTGCTGTGCGACGACGTACATCGACTCTTCAGCCAGCTCACCGGCATGGGCAAGGTACTGCGCATGAAAAAGCTGCTGCATGCGCCGTTCACGCTGAAAAAGACCCTGCTCGAACTGATCGCGCGCGAAACGGCGAACGCCGAGGCCGGCAAGCCGGCGCACATCATCATCAAGGTCAACGCGCTGACCGAACCCAAGCTGATCCGCGCCTTCTATAAGGCCAGCATCGCCGGCGTGCAGATCGATCTGATCGTGCGCGGCGTGTGCTGCCTGCGCCCGGGCGTGGAGGGCGTATCGCAGAACATCCGCGTGCGCTCAATCATCGGCCGCTTTCTCGAACACAGCCGCGTCTACTGGTTCGCCAACGACGGCGAGCCGCTGCTCTATCTGGCCAGTGCCGATCTGATGGAACGTAATCTGGATCGCCGCGTCGAAACCGCTTTCCCGATCCAGGGCAAAAAACTGCAGCAGCGCGTGCGCAACGCGCTCGACCTGTATCTCGCCGACAACACCAGCGCGATGCTGCTGCAGCCCGACGGGCAGTACGTGCGCGCGCCGTTGGCCGAGGGCGATACGCCGCGCAATGTGCAGGTTCAGCTGCTGGAAAAACTCTGCAACGTGGGCGCGCCTGTCGTTCACTGATGTGCCGTGTAGCGGCACGAATTGCGCATCTGCAATAACCCAATACGAGGCGTGACACTGATCCAAGCGGCCTGATCGGGCAACGTCGATCAGCCGTGGCGCCTTGATATAGACCGCGCTCGTTGCCGACAGATACTCAGGCCGTCATGGCATGATGGCCTGGTCATTTTTGATCCGGGTGCAGTAGTGAATAAGCGCGGTTCCCGTTCGGCTTTCCCGACGCGCGTTAGCGCGCAGGATGTCGCCGACAAAGCGGGCGTGTCGATCTCGGCGGTGTCGCGAACCTTTACCGAGGGCGCCAGCGTGTCGGCGAGCATGCGTGCGCGAGTCGAAGCGGCGGCCGAGTCGCTGGGCTTTCGTCCCAACCACGCTGCGCGCAGCCTGGTCACCGGCCGCACCGAGCTGATTGGGCTGGTCTCCAACCACTTTGCCAATCCGGCGTTTCTCGACGTGTTCGATCATTTCACCCGGCAGCTGCAGGCGCGCGGTCTGCGTCCGCTGCTGGCGAATCTCGCCGAGCGCGGCGGCGCCGATGCGGCGCTCGAGATGATGCTGAAATACAACGTCGACGCGGTGCTGATTGCCACCTCGGCGCCGCCGGCGGGCTTTGCCGAGCGCTGTGTGGAAGTGGGGCTGCCGGTGATGCACCTGTTCGGGCGCGTCGGTGGCCCGGCGTCGGTGCCGGTGGTGACGGTGGACAACGCGGCGGCCGGTGCCAGCGTGGGTGCTCTGATGTTTTCGCGCGGGTTACGGCGCCTGGCGTTTCTCGGCGCGTCGCGCACCGACGTGGCGTCGCGTGACCGCTGTCGCGGCTTCGAGCGTGCGCTCAGAAAGCTCGGCTGCGAGCTCGTGGCAAAACACTTCACCGGCGATTACTCCCACGAACACGGCCGGGCCGGCCTGCACGCGCTGCTCGATGCAGCGCCCGATATCGACGGCGTATTCTGCGGCGACGACATCATCGCGCTCGGCGCGATGGATGCGTGCCGCGAGCGCGGCGTCGCGGTACCGACCTCCGTCAGCATCGTCGGCTTCGACGATATGCCCTTGGCTGCCTGGGCGTCCTATCGCCTCACCACGGTGCGCCAGCCGATCGCCGCGATGATCGAGCAGGCCATCGCACAAATGGCGGGGTGGCTGCTCGAGCCGGATCAGGTGCCTGCGTCAAGCATTTTTGCCAGCGAGATCGTTGAGCGCGACAGCCTGCGCGCCAACAAGGCAGTCAAAGGTCGATCCAGCGCCGCTCGGCGGCCGACTGCAGCGCGGCGGCGATAACGCAGTCGACTTCATGCCCCGCGCGGAAATCCGGCCACACGGATTGTCCGCTGCTGATCGCGCGAATAAAGTCGCGCGCCTCGATCACGATCTGCTCGTTGTAGCCGGTGCCGTGGCCAGGGCCTTGATTGAACGACGCGTAGTCGGGATGGCCGGGGCGCATCAAAATTTTCTGAAAGCCCTGGCGTTCGAGCGGGCGACTCGCATCGAAAAGCCACAGCGCGTTTTGGTCTTCCTGATCGAAGGCGAGGGCGCCGCGTGTGCCGGTGACTCGATAGGTGTAGCCCATCTTGCGGCCGGCGGCGACGCGGCTGAATCCCAGCGTACCGCTGGCGCCGCTCGCGAAACGCAGCAGCAGCTGGCCGAGATCGTCGTTGCCCACGGCCTCGTCGCCATGTGGCCCGGCGCGCCGGGCGTGGACGATATGCGTATCGGCCACCAGTGAGCGGATCGGACCGGCCAGCCGCAGGCAGGCGTTGATCGCGTGTGCGCCCACGTCGCCGAGCGCGCCGGCGGTGGTGGCCGTGCTCTCACGCGTTCGCCAGCTGGCCTGCAGCTGCGGCGAATGCAGGTAGTCCTCCACGTGTTCGGCGGCGATATGGATCACGTCGCCGATTTCGCCCGAGGCGACTATCTCGTGCGCCAGCTGGCTGGCCGGCGTGCGGATGTAGTTGAAGCCGACCATATGCGCGACGCCGGCCCGCTCGGCGGCTTCGGCCATCTGCAGCGATTCGGCCGGCGTGCAGCCCAGCGGCTTTTCGCACAACACGTGCTTGCCTTGCGCGATGGCCGCCAGCGCCATCGGCAGGTGCGTGCGCGGCGGAGTGGCGATGACCACGGCATCGATGTCGGGATCGTTTACCAGGCTTTGCCAGTCGCCGGTGGAGCGCCGCCAGCCCCAGGCCTGCGCGTGCTCGCGTGCGCCGGCGTCGGTGGACGTGGCCAGCATCTCGCATACCGGCGATAGCGGCGTATCGAATACGGTGCGCACCGACTGCCATGCCAGCGTATGCGCCTTGCCCATGTAGCCGGCGCCGATCAGGCCGATTCGCAGCTGCGTCATCGCGATTCCTCGTGGGGGATTCGCCGACTCTACGC
>CAIKJM010000340.1 GCA_903827735.1 uncultured Rhodanobacter sp.
AGATTTTCTTGCCGGCCTGTTTTTCGCTGCGCAGAAAAGCAGCCAGCGACTGCATGGCCGGGGTCAGCAGGGCGTCGCCGATGCGCGCCTTCCACGACGGCTCCAGTTTGATGTGATCGCGTTTGACCTGTTCGTCGCTCAAGCCGTCGAACTCACTTACGCGCCGGTGGCGCGACTGCGCAAATGCTGGGCCACGCGCAGCTGAAACAGCAGCTTGGTCACCAGCAATTTTTCCTCGACCGGTTTTTCGACCAGATCGTTGGCGCCGGCCTTGATCAATGCGGCCTGGTTGGCCGGGTTTTCATCACCGGTCATCACCAGCACGGGCAGCCGACCCTTGCCGTAGCCGAACTCGTTACGGATGCGCTTGAGCAGATCGCCGCCGGTGAGCTCGCCCTTCAGGCTCACGTCGGTCAGCACCACGTCGGCGCCGGTCCAGCCCAGCGCCTTGTCGGTTTCGAGCATGGCCAGCGCGTCCTCCACGCTGACGACGTGGCGCACGGTGAGGCCAATTTTTTCGAGCATGCGGCGCGTGGCCAGCGCCACCACGCGGCTGTCTTCGACATACAGCACGGTACCCTCGGCCTGCATCTGCGGGCTGACGTAGCCGCGAATGAATTCGGCCAGCGCCTGCAGCCCCAGCGCCTTATCGAAATAGTCGGTCACGTCCTCACCGAGCGAACGGCGCAGCAGGCGATCATCGACATCGCCGGAAACCACCACGATGGGTACGTAGGTCTGCGACGCGGTTTCGCGCACGGATCGCGCCAGCTCCAGCCCATCCATATCGGGCAAGCGCAGCGCGATGGTGATGAAGTCGAAGGCGCCCTCTTCCAGCAGCTTCAACGCGTCGGCGCCGCTGCCGCTGCCGATGACTTCGACCTCGGGCAGCTCGGCCAGCAGCACACGGGTCAACAGCTGGCGCACCACGCGCGAGCCATCGACCACCAGCACGCGCGGCGCTGTTGTGGTGAGACGGTTGCTGATGGTCGCGATCATTGCGTTATTCAACTTGCCTTACTCGTTGCCGTACGTGCCACGTGGAGCTTCAACCTTACTATCTGAGCATGTACGCGAACGAACCGCGAGCATGCATGGCCTGAGCCGCCGTTTGATCCTGATAGTGCCCGGAACGCCGGGCGGTACTTGCGACGCGCATCACTTTAGTCAAACCTGCGCGCCAGCTCAGGCAGCCTTGCGCAACTGCCAGGCACTGACCAGCCGCGCGCCGAACCAGCCCAGCAAGGCCGCGGCCAGCGGCACGGCCAGCAGCAGCCACAGCGGCAGACCGCCGACCTGCAGTTTGCCGTTGTAAGCCTGACTGAGCTGCGCCACCGGGTCGGCAAGGGCGAATTCGATGCCGATCGCCAGCAGGGCCGCGAGTATGCCGCTGAACAGCCCATACCAGATGCCGGCGTAGAGATACGGCCGACGCACGAAGGCGCCGCTGGCACCGATCAGCAGCAGCACGCCGATCTCTTCATGCCGACTGGCAATGTCGACGCGCACCGTATTGCCCACCACCAGCAGCGCCGCCAGCGTCAGCAGCGAGGCCAGCACCAGCACCGCGCGATTGCCGACCGCCAGCAGCGCATCGAGGCGCTGCCGCCAGGTGCCGCTGTCCTGCACCATGTCCACGCTGTGCATGGCGCGGATGTCTGTGACCAGCTGCCCGATCGCCGTGGCGCCGAGCTCCTCGTGCGGCTGCAGCTGCAGCACGTAGGGCAGCGGATTGTTGTCCAGCGTTTTCAGTGCGCCGGTGAAGCCCTGCATCTTGGCCAGCTCGTCCATGCCCTGCTGCGGCGTCTTGACGCTGACCGAAGCCACTTCCGGCCGCTCGCCGAGCTGCTTGGCCAGCAGTTGCGCCTGCTGCGGTCCCTGATCGGGCTGCAGGAACACGCTGATGGCCTGACTCTGGCCCAAGGTTTCGCCCAGCTTCTGCACGTTGCCGAGCAAAAGATAGAAAGCCAGCGGCAGCGCCAGCGCCAGGCCCATCACGGCGATCGTCAGCAGGCTGCCCAGCGGACGCGAGCCGAGCCGGCGCAGGCTGGCGGCCGCGCTCCAGCCGTGGTGCTCCTGCCAGCTGGCGAAGCGTCGGCCCTGGGTTTTTTCGGCGCGCGGCGATGAGGCCTGATCGACGACGGGGACGTTCTCCGGCGGCATGCTCACAGCACCTCCTGCGCAGCCAGATCGGCCACCAGGCGGCCGTGGTCCAGCACGATCACGCGCTTCTTCATGCGCTTGATCAGCGGCAGATCGTGGCTGGCGATCAACACCGTGGTGCCGACCTGCTGAAATTCGCCGAACAGACCCATGATTTCCATCGCCAGCTGCGGATCGAGATTGCCGGTGGGCTCGTCGGCGATCAGCAGGGTCGGCCGCGCCACGATGGCGCGGGCGATGCCGACGCGCTGGCGCTCGCCGGCGGAGAGGGTGGCCGGCAGCTGACGCTCGTAGGCCAGCAGCCCGACTTTCTCCAGCGCGGCGCGCACGCGGCGACTGCGCTCGGGGCGGGCGACGCCGCCGATGGTCAGTGGCAGCTCGACATTGGCAAACACCGTGCGCTCCATCAGCAGGCGGTGATCCTGAAACACCATGCCGATGCGACGGCGCAGCTTCGGCACGCCGCCGCCGCGAACCTTCGCCAGGTTCTGCCCGTCCAGCATGATCACGCCGTGCGAGGGGCGCTCGATCAGTCCGAGCAGGTTGAGCAAGGTGCTCTTGCCCGCGCCGGAATGGCCGGTGACGAAAGCCATTTCGCCCGTAGGCACCTCAAAGGAAAGCTGCGACAGCGCCTCGTGCCCACCGTCGTAGCGTTTGCTGACTTGATCAAAATGGATCACCGAGCGTCCCCGAACCTGCGTGTCGTGTTGCCAGCGGCAAGGATAAGGGAAGCGCGCGCCCAATGGCTGGCCCGCATGCGCTGCAGTCGCCGCTTTTTCAGCCGCGACGACCGCGATCCTGTTCACGATTTTTCTGATCCCCTTCGCGGCACTGGCCGCGAAGGGGATGGTGCCATCAACGGCCGGTGAACAGCCGCGTCAGCCGGCTGAACAAGCCCGGTTTTTTCGCGCTCGGCGCGTCGCCGGCAGGCTTGCTCGCTGCGTTGCCGGAGGTCACTGCAACCTGGCGCGATGGGCGGCTGCCGTTCGACGAAGCTTCTGCACCGCTGCGCTCGCGCGGCGGCCGGCGCTCGCCGCGCGGGGCGCGGCTGCCATCCTTCGCAACGGCCGATGTCTGAGCATCGCCGTTCTGGCCCGCTGCACCGACGGTTTCTGCCACGCCTTCGCGGCGACGGTTGCGGCCGCCGCGACGACGGCGCGGCTTGCGCGCGGCATCGCCTGCCTCGCCAACGAGCGTTGGCGCAGTGGCGGACGCCGAAACGGCCACGCCTTCGGTCGCATGCACCGGCACGTCGATCGGCGCGGATTCAACGGCAGCGGCCGCCACGTCCGGCCGGCGC
Organism: uncultured Rhodanobacter sp.; assembly: GCA_903827735.1. Lineage (GTDB taxonomy): Bacteria > Pseudomonadota > Gammaproteobacteria > Xanthomonadales > Rhodanobacteraceae > Rhodanobacter. The sequence continues at coordinate 3,464 of CAIKJM010000340.1, forward strand.
TCGCGCGGCGGACGCGGCGCGGAGGAAGACGAGCGCGAACCGCCGGCGCTGCGGCCACCGCCCGCGCCACGGCTGCCGTCGCGGCTGCCGCCACCGGCACCGCCGGGACGGCGCGGCTTTTCACCCGGACGCGGCGGCACGATGTCGCCAAACTCGGCGCTGTCGGCGGCCGCGTTGGCGGCGAACTCGGCGTCCATCGCCTTCGGCTTGGGCATGATCAGCAGATCGGCGTCCATGCTGGCGACCGGGATGCTCTGGCCGATATAGGTTTCGATATCCGGCAGCGACATCGCATAGAGGTCGCAGGCGAAGCTGATCGCATCGCCCTCGGCGCCCAGACGCGCGGTGCGCCCGATGCGGTGCACGTAGTCTTCGGCGTCATGCGGCAGGTCGTAGTTGAAGACGTGGCTGACGGCGGGAATGTGCAGGCCGCGGGCGGCCACATCGGTCGCCACCAGGATATCCAGCTGGCCTTCCTGGAAACGCTGCAGCAGCTTCTGCCGCTTCAGCTGCGGCACGTCGCCGGAGATCGCGCCGGCGCGGTAACCCTGGCGCTTCACGCGGTCGGTGACGCGTTCGGCCGCGGCCTTGGTGTTGACGAAAATGATGCTGCGCTCGGCCGCGGTGCGCTCGAGCAGGTTGAGCAGCAGCGGCAGCTTTTCTTCCTTGGCCGGGAAGTAGACCAGCTGGCGCACCTTGTCGGCGGTGACATTGTCGCTCTCGACAACGAGTTTCTCGGCGTTGTGCATGTGTTCGTAGGCCAGCTCCAACACGCGATGGCTCAGCGTGGCGGAGAACAGCAGCACCTGGCGCTGCTCGCGCGCCGGCAGGCGGCGGAAGATGAAGCGCACGTCGGCGATGAAGCCCAGATCGAACATGCGATCGGCTTCGTCGATCACCATCACCTCGACGCCATTGAGGCCGAACACGCCCTGCTTGTGATAATCGAGCAGGCGGCCGGGCGTGGCGATGATGATGTCGCAGCCATCCTTCAGCTGCTGGCGCTGCTTGTCGTAATCGACGCCGCCGTAGATCAGCGCACTGCGCAGGCCGGTGTGGCGGCCAATCGCCTTGGCGTCCTTGTCGATCTGGATGGCCAGCTCGCGGGTCGGTGCGATGATCAGCGCGCGCGGATCGCTGTCCTTGCGCTCGGCCACGGCGGGCGTGGTGAGCAGGCGATTCATCATCGCGACCAGAAAGGCGCAGGTCTTGCCGGTGCCGGTCTGGGCCTGGCCGGCGACGTCGCGCCCGCCAAGCGCCAGCGGCAGCGTCATTTCCTGGATCGGCGTGCAGCGGGTGAAGCCGCTCTCGTCGAGGCCCTGCTGCAGCAGCGGATGAAGATCGAAGTTGGTGAAAAAGGTATCGGTGAGTACGGTCTGTGACATAAGTGGAATAAGAGCCTTGGCCGCAACGGCGGCTTGCCGTCGTGGCGACGTGATGCGCTGCACCCGCTTCATTCGCCGGTATCGGCGCATGGCGGTGCAGGACGGGTGCGCAGGGCGCAGTGAAGCCTTGGTTCACTGTCGAATAGTCGGCAAGGTCGCGCCGCGGCTGGCGACGCCGGGTTTGACGGCGGTCCGACGGGCGGTTTGCAAGGCCGCCCTTGAATCGTGCCCGGAGTTACGCTGCAATGAAGCTCCGCCGGTTCGGCGATGCCTCTATTCAGCCCCAACTCTGGCTTCATGGGCACGTGAGTGTAGCTGATGAAGGCCTGCCGCCGTCACTCCTTGCATTTATTTGCCCGCCGCCCCATTTATTCCTTCTGCGATTTTTCGCCCCCAGCCTCGGAGATTCCCGTGAGCGACCTGATTACCCATGTAACCGATGACGCCTTCGAACAGCAGGTGCTCAAGTCCGACACGCCCGTGCTGCTCGATTTCTGGGCCGAGTGGTGCGGCCCCTGCAAGGCCATTGCACCCATGCTGGACGAGCTGGCCAAGCAGTACGAAGGCAAGTTGCGGGTGGTCAAGGTGAACATCGACCAGAACCAGCAGACGCCGCGGACGTACGGCGTGCGCGGCATCCCGACCCTGATGGTGTTCAAGAACGGCAAGGTCGAAGCGACCCAGATCGG
>CAIKJM010000341.1 GCA_903827735.1 uncultured Rhodanobacter sp.
CGCCATCGCCACAAAGTTGTACTGGCCACCGACGCCGCTGACCACGCTGCCGTTGTCCAGCGTCTCCGAAACCGCCGCACCAAGCACCGTCGCCATCATGCAGGTGTTGAAGAAACGCGCGCCGCGCCGCTGCAGACTCGCCAGCGCCTGATGATCGCCGTACAGATGATTGACGTTGGAGACCGGACACATGTCGATCGCGTCGGGATCGACGCGTTCGGTTTCGGCAAGCCATTCGTACAGCTCGCGCGTGCCCAGAAAAAACGCGCCGCGCAGATAGTGACCGCCCGGCGTTGCCGGGTTAAGCCGACCTTGCGCAGAAGCACGCTCCAGCGCGAGATTGTCCCAGCTGCGGCGCTTAAGTACGCCCGCGCGCTGCAGATGCATGAATCCGTCGAGCACCATTTCGCTGGCGCCGTAAAGGCCTTGCGCAAACGGCGTCAGGCCACCCACGCGCTCGGCCAGCGCCCGCGTATTGCCGGTGGTATCCAGCGCCGCCAGCGCGCGCTGCCACGGTTCGTTTTCCTGTTGGCGCAGCAACAGGCCCTTTACCAGGGCATCGGACAGCGCGCCAATCCCAATCTGAAGACAGCCGCCGTCTTTCACCAGCGCGCTGGCGTGCAAGCCGAGCGCGTATTCCGCCGTGTCCACCGGCAGGCGCGGCAGGGCGAACAGCCGAGGGGACGATGCCGGCCGCAGCTCGACGTCAAAAAAATCTTCCGCCACCTGCGCCATGCCGCTCATGTACGGCAAGTCGGGATGCACCACCGCCACGCACAGCGGCCGCGGCTTGCCGGCGCCCTTGATCTGGCGCAGCAGGTCGAGCGTGAGATCGGGGTTGCACGATAGGCTGTAGTGCACGCCATCCGCGCCCTCGCGCCGCGCCACCAGCTGCACGATCACGTTGATGTCCTGCAGCGCGAGGTCGCGCGCCACGTGGGTGTAGTTCTGGCTGATGTACTGCCGCTGCGCCGAACCCGAATGCAACAGTCCGCCGGACTGCATGTAGAACTCGTGCACCTCGATATTCGACGGCACCGCGTCGTGCGCCTGATCCAGCGCGTACTGCGGGTCGACCTGATCGGCGCCGAAGTGTCGCTCCAGAAACGGCTTCAGAAAACGCGCCTCCAGCCCCGGCTTCGGCTGCGGCCGCGTCAGCGAGAGCGCCGTAAACAGCCGCATCGAACGCGACCTGTCGTCGGCGGTGCGCTTGTATAACGCGTTGAGCAAGCCATGCGGTTTGCCCAGACCCAGCGGCGCCGCCACGCGCAGATCGACGCCGACGCGATCAGTCACGTGCTTGGCGCACGCCTCGGTGTCGGTATAACGCTGCGCGATCGGCATGGATCAAATCATGCCAGACGCATCGATGATTAAGCCACGCCAGCCAACGCAGCCCGATCAAACGCCGGCTTCGGACGCACGCCGTTGACGAAGCATGGCCTAGACTCATGGCATGACCGTCAAGCCACTCATCTCCTCACCCACGCACCGCCTGCTGGCGCAGCAAGCGCTCAGCCGAGCGGCCGGCGCGCCGCTGATCACCGGCAACGCGGTCGAACTGTTGATCGATGCCGCCGCGCACTACGAGGCATGGCTCAGGGCGATCCGCAGCGCCACCCAACGCGTGCTGCTGGAGAACTACATCATCCGCGACGACGAAGTCGGTCGCGACTTTCGCGACGCGCTGACCGAGCGCGCGAAGGCCGGCGTGATGGTCGCCGTGATCACCGACTGGGCCGGCTGCCTGGGCCAGTCGCGCTCCTCGTTCTGGAATCCGCTGCGCGCGGCAGGCGGACATGTGCACTTGTTCAACCCGCCGCAGCTGGGCGAATCGTTTGGCTGGCTCAGCCGCGATCATCGCAAGCTGCTGGTGGTGGACGGCGTGCAGGGCTTTCTCTCCGGCGTATGCATCAGTGCAAAGTGGCTGGGCGACGCTTCGCGCAACGTGCCGCCGTGGCGCGATAC
>CAIKJM010000342.1 GCA_903827735.1 uncultured Rhodanobacter sp.
ACTCGCTGCACCGATCGCGGTCAACGCTTTGCGCGCAGAGCTAGCTAACGATGCCTCCGTCGAGGTGATTCTTTGCTGTTACAGCGACGCGATGCAGGCGATATTCCAACGCGCGCTCAATGCAGCTTGAACGGATACAGCGGTGGAAGATCGCTCGCCTCTTCGCTGCGGCCATCGGCGCGCCAGACAAAGCCCCGTTTGAAGACCTCCGCGAGTTTTGTATCGCGCGCCACCGATGACGTGCCGGCGTAATGCCGCTGCTGCAGGCTCGCAATCGCCGCACGCTGCGCCTCGTCGCCAAGCAACCCGCTCAAATCACCAAGGTGTTGGATCGCAGGACGTTCCGACCTGGCCCACGCCAGCAGGCTACGCACCTGCGCTGTCGTATCGCTACCGCCTGCGGCGGCGATAAACGCCCGCTGCCTCTCCCGCGCCGATGCGTTGGCGTGTTCTGCTGCCGCTGGCCGCGGCGAAGGCTCGCGCCGGCTGTTGCGCCATACAAGCCACGCTAAGACGCTGATCAGCCACAGGGCGAAGCTGCCGAGTGCGATCCAGCGCCACGGCGTACTCTGGGACGCCGCTGCAGCCGGCGCCGATGGGCTGGCTGAGGCAACGGATGAAGCCTCAGAAGGCTTGGCCGTCTGGACGTCTGAAGCGCCAATCGCAGGTAAGACCGTGAAGCTGTGCTCAGGTATCTGCGCAACCTCCATCCGGTCGGTCAAGACGTTCCACCATTTCAGCGTCGTGGCGGGTATGGTCAACGTGCCGGCGCGATTAGGCACGACGGCGAACGCCTCCTGCCGCTGGCCGACGATCCACGGTCCATCGTTGCGACTTGTGGTCGTGGGCTTGTCCGGATAGACGGTGGCACCGTCTAACGGCGGCAGACTCAGCGCCGGTAGTGTCTCCGCCGGCAGGCCAGTCGCCTGCAGATTCATCGTTAGATTCAACGGCTGGCCGACGCGCACCGGGTTCTGCGCGTCGGGCAGGCCATCGAGCGTCAGCGTCAGCTGGCGCGCTGGCAGCCAGGCGGTACCACCCCAGTCCGACGGCGTCGGTTTTATGTCGATCGACACCGCCGGCGCGCTCGCCGTCACGGGCTTACGGGCGCCGAAGAAGCTGTCCGGGTCGGACGGATCCATCGCAACGCCCTGAAAATTCAGCGCCGGAATCTCGACATGACCAGCATGCTGCGGCACCACCGCATAGCGCCGCTCCAGCACGTGGTACTGGCGACCGCCGCGTTCAACCGAATAGTTGGTGTCGTCGCCGATCTTGTTGAACTGCAGGCCGTTGAGCTGCGGCGCTTCGAGCGAGCCGTCGCTGATGCTGGTGGCAAAAAATAGTCGCACCACGTAGCTCAGCTGCTGCCCGACGTAGCCGTGGCTGGGCTCGATCTGCGACTCCATGAAAACGTCGCTATGTGCCGCCCTGGCGTCTGTGGGACTGGCGGCCGTTACCTCAACTTGCAGCGGTGCCGTTCGGCTGCCGGCGACATTGAGCGAAGGAATTTGTAGAGAACCTGTATGCAGCGGGCGCAGCACCACGCCGAGGATCAGCTCCGACGTTGCTGCGCCGTTAACGACGCTGACACTGCTATTTTGCGACGTGCCGAGCATGTCAAAATCGTTGCCGAGCACGCTGAGATCGGGCATCGCGATATTGCCCGCGTCGCCCTGGATATGCAGGTTCAGGGTTACGGTTTCGCCCAGCGCCACCGTACTGCGATCGACCGTCGCCTGCACATCGGCGGCATTGGCCAACGCCGGGATCAGCAACAGGGCAAGCAGGCACCATGCAATAAGTCGTCGATGCATCACGGCTGATCATCCTCGTTCGGCACGCCACCGTGGCGCTGCTCGTATTCCAGCTGAAACTTCCGCCGCAACAGCGCGCCGGGATCATCCGGCACCCGCTGTATCGCCTGGCGCAGATCGGCCGGCAGCTTGGCATTCGGATCGTCTTTCGACATTTCGCCCAGCTGGTGCGTGGCCGGCGGCTTTTGCTGCGATTCTTTTTGCTGACCAGCGAGCGCCTGATCCATCTGCTTCTGCAAGGCTTGCTGCGCCCTGTCGGCACTAGCTTTTTGTTCAGCCTGCTGCTGCGGTGTCAGCGGTTTGGGCGGCTCGGATGCCTGATCATTCGTCGACGAATTTTTCCCTGGCTGATCCTGTTGGGATGGATTCTGTTTCGACGGGTTGGATGCGTCGGGTTTGGATGGATCTTGCGACGGCTGCTTCTGCGTATCTCCCTGACCGCTCTGTCCCGGTTTATCCGATGGCTTGCCTGCATCCGGCGACGGCTTGTCGTTCGGCTTTGACGAAGAATCGGACTTGCCGTCTTTACCCTGATCGCCTGGCTTAGGCTGATCGTTGCCCTCGCCGCTCTGCTGGTTTTTCGAGTTCGAGGAATCCTGCTTCTTTTGGTCCTTGTTTTGCTGGCTCTGGCCCTGCTGTTTTTGATCCTGCGGCTTTTGCTGCTTCAACCAGTCTTGCACCGCCTTCAAATTGGCAGCCGCGTCGGCGTTCGCCGGATCTACTTTCAGCGCCTGCTTGTATGCGTCAATGGCCTCGTTGTACTGACCCTGCTTCGCCAACGCATTGCCGCGGTTGTACGCGGCGTTGCTGCCCGGCACGGCCTGCAAAGTTTTCGCCGCAGCGGCGTAATCCGCCGCGCGATAATCCGCTGCGCCACGCCACGCCGGATCGCGCGCGAGCTGCTGCGCCTGCTTCGCCGAGCCGCCATGGCGCAGCGTCTGCGCGGCCTGCTGATCGGGGCGCTGCCACAGGTCGCGCCAGTCGGTGGCCGAGGCGCGGCCGGGCAGCAGTGGCAGCAGAACCAGCGCCAGCAGCAGGAGCCAGCCGCGACGGAACCCGAGGGCAACCACCAGCAATAGCGGCAGCAGCAGCCATGGGCCACGATCCTGCCATTCGTCACCGAGTTGACCCGAGGCGGCTACCGATGGCCCGGCGCGCAACTCGCTCTTCAGGGTCTCGATATCGGCGGCATCCGTCGTCATCGGCACGTAGCGCCCACCACCGGCAGCTGCAAGCGCGGTGAGCGCGGCATCGTCGCGACGGGCCAGAACAATCTGGTTCTGCTCGTCGCGCAAAAAGCCGCCATTCGCCTGCGGTATCGGACCGCCCTGCAAGGTGCCCACGCCGAGAACCGATACGCGCACGCCCGCAGCGTGGGCGGCACGCGCGGCGGCATCCGCTGCCACGTCGACCTGATCGGTGATCAGCACCAGCGAACCGCCTGACACGTTGGCATCGTGAATCAGCGCCGCACCGCGCTGAATCGCCGCTGCCGCGTCATTGCCATCCACCGGCATGGTGTCCGGACTCATCGCATTGAGCAGATCGCTGAGGCTGTCCGCGTCGGAAGTCAGCGGCGCGACCACGAAAGCTTCGCCGGCGTAACCAATCAGCGCATTCAGCCCATCGCGATTGCTCGCCAGCAGGTCGTGTGTCTTGTAGCGCGCACGGTCCAGCCGGCTGGGCGCGACGTCACGCGAGAGCATGTGCTGCGACAGAGATATGGCCACCACTTGCGCGGCACGATTGGCGTAGAGCGGCTGCGCCACGCGATTCCACGTCGGGCCTGCCAGCGCCAGCGCGCAGAGCGACCAGCCGAGAGCGAACAATCCCGACGGCGCGTAGCGGTTGGCCGCGCGACCGCGCAGGAGATGTGGCAACAGCTCGGCATCGACCAGCCGCGTCAGCTCGACCGGCGTCGCGCCACGCCGCGCGCCCCACCAAAGCAGCAGCGGCAGGGCAGCAAGCGCGACCAGCCAGAGCGGCCTTAAAAAATGAAACTGGTGCAGCACTTCACTCATGCGTGCGGCCTCGCATGTCACCGAACTGGCGCGGCAAAATGGCCATCAACAGCAGCGCAATCGCCACGCCCAGCGGCCAGCGAAATAGTTCGCGTTTTGGCCGCAGCGTCGGGCCGTGCTGCGGCATCGGCTCCAGCGCGTCGATGGCGCGGTACGCGTCGGCCAGCGCGCGGCTGTCGGTCGCGCGAAAGAAACGCCCGCCGGTCTCCGTCGCGATGCTTGTCAGCATATCGGCATCCAGATCCGCCGAGGGATTGACCATCTGGCTACCGAAAAAACCTTGCACGCGCATCTGATCGGCGCCGATGCCGATGGTGTAAATCCGCACACCGGCCGCTTTCGCTGCCCGCGCCGCTTCGCGCGGCGTGATGCTGCCCGCGTTGTTGACGCCATCGGTAAGCAGCACGAGCACTCGCGCCTGCTGGGGCAGAGCCGACAGGCGTTTTACAGCGACGGCGATGGCATCGCCAATCGCTGTTTCGGTGCCGGCAAGGCCGACCGTCGACCCTTCGAGCTGCGCCCGCACGGCGGACAAATCAAACGTCAGAGGCGTCACCAGAAACGCTTGAGTACCAAACAGGATCAAGCCCATTTCATCGCCGCGACGGCGGCTGATAAAGTCTCCGGCAATCGCTTCCACCGCGCCGAAACGGCTGACCGGCTGACCGGCCAGATTCATGTCCTCAGTGCGCATGCTCCCGGACAGATCCAATGCGAGCATTAGCGCGCGCCCGCTGTGCTGCTGCGCTTCCGGTGGACCGATCCATTGCGGCCGCGCGGCCGCCGCGATCAGGCACAACCAAGCTAGCCCCAGCAGCCACGGGCCTAAGCCACGCGTCGGCTGACCGCTCACGTGAGCAAGTCGAATACCCCGCTGCGGCAGGTGGAGCGCTAACCCGGGTGCTACCGGTCGCAGCCCGCGCCATAGCAACCACGGCAACGGCAGCAGCACGACAATCCAAGGCCACGCAAAAGTCGTCATGCGCGCGGTCCCCTGTTGCTTTGCATTTTTGCATCGCGTTTCCACTTGCTCGGCTGCAAAGCCAGTCGCAGCCACCGCCGAACTGCCTCCGACGCCGCGCGCTGATCGAAGGACGCCGGCGCGCGGTAAAGCACTTGGTCCAGCATCATCAGCTGGTCCAAAGTCGCCGCATCGACCGGCACGCGAGACAACGTTTCTCGCCACACAAGCCCGCACGCCTGCGTGGCACGTGCATCGTGGCGACGCGCTACGCGCCGCAGCAGCTGATGCATGCCGCTGGCCAGCGCGGAATGATTGCCATCGTTCGCGTACTGCCGCTCCATCGCATCTAGCTCGGCCAGCACGCGCTCGCGCTGCCAAAGTTTTTTCCGGTGGCGGCGCCAGACCCAAGTGCCCGTTAGAACGGCCGCGGTCACCAGCGCGACGAGAATCCACCAGCCCGGAGCGGGCGGCCACCATGATGGATCCGGCGGTAGGTGGATATCGCGCAGCACCGGCCCTTGCGCGGCCGCCGCGCTGGACGATGAGGTCGGCTGAGTTTGCATCACACCGACCTCCGCGCGCCGAGCACGCTCACAACCGCGTCCAGCGGATCGGCAGCGGTATCAATCGTGCTGCAACGTAATCCCAAAGATTTCGCCAGCTCTCCGAGCTGTGCCGGCCCTGCGCCGATGGCGCGCTGAAAGTCGCGGCGCTGGCGCTCGGATTGCAGCACCACGTCCTGGCGCACGCCGCCGTGGTCCAGCGGATAGCGGCCCGCTGGCACCAATGCCAGTTCCAGCGCATCGGCAACGACCAGGACGCTCACTGCCGCATGTCGGCTGAGATCGAGAAGCCGTTGCCGCGCCGAGGCCTCTGCGCAAAACCCGTCGCTGATCAGCAGCACGCGGCTAGCGCCGTGCTGAAGGCGATTGGCGCGCGTCAACGCATCGGCAAGCGACTCGGTTCGGATGGCCGCTGCGCGGGCACTCCATTCGGCAAGTGCGCCACACACGGCAAGCGCGCCGCGCGGCCCAGGAGCGGGGCGAAGCAGAGAATCGATTTCCCCAAACGCCATTACGCCGACCCGCTCGCCGGCCCGCGCTGCATACCAAGCTGCGCAAGCCGCCAGCCTCGCCGCCTGCACAGACTTGAAGCGCACGCGCGTGCCGAAGCGCATGCTGGCGTGTGTATCGACAACAATCAGCAGCGAGCCTTCGCGATCTTCCTGAAAGAGCTTGGTATGCAACTTGCCGCTGCGCGCCGTCAGCCGCCAATCCAATCGGCGCACGTCATCGCCCGCCTGATAGACGCGAGATTCGGCATAGTCCATGCCACGGCCGTATAGACGGCTGGACTGCTGGCCGCTGCGCGCTGCGCGGCTGACCAACGGCGAGAGTTTGGCCCGCCCGACCCGGGCGCGCAGCGCGATCAACTCAGCCAGCGACACTTGAGTACGACCATCGCCATCACCTGATTGCGACATCACGAAGCTCACGGCAGCGGCACGAGATCCAGCAGGCGATCAATCACGCGATCGGGCCGCACACCTTCGGCCTCGGCTTCGTAACTCAACAGCACGCGATGGCGCAGCACTTCGTGCGCGATGCCGTACACGTCTTCGGGCAACACGTAGTCGCGCCCAGCCAGCCACGCCCGGGCCCGAGAGCAGCGATCCAGGGCAATGGTGGCTCGGGGACTGCCGCCCCACGCAATCCAGCGCTCCAGCTCCGGCCCGTAACGACCCGCATCGCGCGTGGCCAGCACTAGTTGGGTCAGATATTCCTCCAGCGCCGGAGCCATGTGCACCGCCATGGCCGCTTCGCGCGCCGCGAAAACATCCGCCTGGCTCATCAGCGCTGGC
>CAIKJM010000343.1 GCA_903827735.1 uncultured Rhodanobacter sp.
AACGGGTGCGCCAGGCTGATGATCAGCGGACCGATAGGCGCCTGCCAATGCACCGAGACACCGGCCGATGCGCGCAGCGTGCTGGCGCTGAAGGTGCTGAAGCTCTGATACGCGTTACCCACGTCCATGAATACCGACACGCGTGCGGTGTTGATGTCTTTCAGGAACGGCAGCGGCAGATAGACCTCGGTCGTGCCCAGCACCTTGAACGCACCGCCGATCGGCTCAGCGTAGTTGCCGTCCGGGCAGAAGCCGTTTTTCGCCGGGGCGACATCGGAAATACAAACGCGCGGACCCAAAGTATTGTCTTGGAAGCCGCGCACGTCGCGCACGCCGCCGGAGTAGAAGTTCTGCACGAACGGAAAGTCTTGCCGCATGTCGACCAGGGTATGGTCGGTGACGGCGCTCTGCAGCGTGGCGTACTGCGAATCGCTGATGCCGTTATTGCCGTAGGTCTTGCCGTAACCGACCTGGCCATCGAGGTACAGCACGAAGCCGCCGCCGATAGGCCAGTAGTGATTGGCTTCCGCCGTGAACTTCCAGTACTGAACCGTAGAGCCCGGTAGTGCGATGTCGGTCGATGCCGAGATCAGGCCACCGCGGGTAGGCGAGAAATAGGCGTTGCGGGTGTCGTGGTTCCAGCCCAGCGTACCGGTCCAGGTATGCAGCGTGTCGTTGCCGATTTCATTCTGATAATCGATCAGCACCTGGGGGCTGAAGCCCGGGATCAGGCTGACCTTGTCGCTGCTGATGCCCATGCCGACGCGGATACCGTCTGTCTCCGTCACCGGAATGCTCAGATAGGTCGAGAACGCGCGGTCGCTGGTCGAGTAATCGGCGAAATCGGTATTGCCGTAATCGGTCTTCGAGTACGTGGCGTTATAGCCGATACCGATATTGCTGTCGGTCAGATACGGGTTGAAGTAATTGACGCTGTACTTGGTGTAGTAGCTGCTGCGCTCGCCGCTGATCGACGCGCTGTCGCCGGTGCCGAAGATATTGTTCTGCGACACCGAGGCATTGAGGATGATGCCCGAATACTGTGAATAGCCCACGCCGAACTGCAGGCTGCCAGCAGACTGCTCTTCCACCTTGACCGTGACGTCGACCTGGTCGAGCGAGCCCGGCACCAGCTTCTTGTCGATATCGACGGTCTTGAAGTAACCCAGGCGCTGCAGGCGAATCTTCGAGCGATCGAGGGCAGCCTGCGAATAGAACGTGCCTTCGAGCTGACGCATTTCGCGGCGCAGCACCTGATCTTCGGTGCGGGTATTGCCCTGGAACACCACACGGCGCACGTAAACGCGCTGGCCCGGCTCGACGAACAGCGTGAGGTCGACGGTGCGCTTGTCCTTGTCCAGCTTCGGAATCGGCGTGACCTTGGCGTAGGCGTAGCCGATGTTGGACAAAATCGCCTTGATCGACTTGGTGCTGGCTTCGATCGCCGATCGGTTGAACAGATCGCCCGGCTTGACGTAAACCAGCTGGCGGATCGTTGACTCGGGCAGGATCAGGGTGCCGAGCAGCTTCACGTCCGCAATTTTGTAGGTGTCGCCTTCCTTGACGCTGGCGTCGATGTACATCGAACGCCGGTCGGGCGCAATGCTGACCTGGGTCGAGTCTACGCCGAAGTCCGCGTAACCGCGGTTCATGTAGTACGACTGCAGCTTTTCCAGATCGCCGGAGAGCTTTTCGCGCGAGTACTGGTCGTCTTTCGAGTACCAGGACAGCAGGCCGGGCGTGTTCGATTCGAAGCCTTCGCGCACTTCCTTGTCGGTGAACGCGTGGTTGCCGATGATGTTCAGCTCTTCGATTTTGGCCGCCTTGCCCTCGCGGATTTCGATATCCACGGCGACGCGGTTGCGCTCAAGCTGGGTCACGTGCGGGGTAACCGAGACGTTGTACTTGCCGCGGTTGTAATACTGGCGCACCAGCTCCTGCTGCACGTTGTCCAGCGCCAGCCGGTCGAAGGTTTCGCCCTCGGTCAGGCCGATCTGCTTCAGGCCCTTCTTCAGGTCATCGGTCTTGATGTCCTTGTTGCCGCGGATCGTCAGCTTGGCAATCGAGGGGCGCTCGACCACCTTGATCACCATGATGTCACCTTCGCGATCGATCTCCACGTCGCTGAAGAACTTCGTCTGGTACAGCGCACGAATGGCTTTCTGCGCCTGGTCGTTGGTCAGCCGGTCACCCTTGTTGACGGGCAGGTAGGTATAAACCGTACCGGGAGCAATGCGGCTGAGGCCGTCGATGCGAATGTCCGAGACCACGAACGGGTCGAACGCAAACGCATTGGCGGAGAGGGAGGCAAGCAGGATCAGCGCGGCGATACGCTTCATCGTCGGTTCCGTTGGGTTATTTCGATGGAGCCGCCAGCGCGGCGGCTCCGATCAACACATGAAGCAAGGCAACGCCCTGCTTCGAAAAAGGGTATGCGCTCGAGAAAAGCACATCGTTAAAGCCACCACATCGACCGGCTGCGTCAGCGGCAGCGAAGCCCGTCGTCGACCGATTCCATGCGTCTTTCGTCGCTATCACGACAACAAAATGCCATGGATATCGTTATAAAACGCCAGCCCCATCACGGTAAACAGCAGCGCAATGCCGATGTACTGGCCAATAATCATCGTCTGCTCGCTGACCGGACTGCCTTTGATCAGCTCGATCAGATAATACAGCAGGTGCCCGCCGTCGAGGACGGGAATCGGCATCAGGTTGATAATGGCCAGGCTCAACGACACCAGCGCAAGGAACTGCAGGAACGAGGCGAAGCCCATGCCGGCCGACGCGTTGGCCACCTGGGCGATACCGATGACGCCGTGCAGATTCTGCGTTGACGCCTCACCGGTAATCAGCTTGCCGAACATCGAGAAAGTCTGAGTCGTGTTATGCCAGGTGCTCTGCAGCGACGCACCAAACGCCCTGATCGGCCCGTAACGCACCATCGCCTGGTCGGGCATTGGTGCTCCTATGCCCATCACCCACTTCGCCGGTTGGCCCTGCAGCGACTCCCACCTGGTGACGACACTGAGTTTTTTTATTTGGCCGCCGCGCTCGATGACCACCGCCAGCGTCGGCGATTTGACCGCGTCGGCCTGAACCAGCTTGCCGAATGATTCGAAATCGCTGACCGGCTGGCCGTTGACGCTGATCAGGCGATCACCACCCTGCATGCCCGCCAGCGAGGCCGGCTGGCCCGGCGTGACGGTGGCGGCAACAGCGGGCGGCGGCGCAGCTTTCAGCCCGAGCGTGTCGAAATACTTTTCTACCGGCTGTCCTGGCGGCAGCTGGTCCAGAGGCAACACCAGCTGGCGCGACCGGCCATCCGTGCCGCTCACCGTCATCGGTAGCGGTGCGCGGCTCAGCAGACCGTTGGCGATGGCGTCCAGCGAGTCGCCCATGGTCGTCACGGGTTGGCCGTCGATGCTAAGAATACGGTCGCCCGGCAGCACGCCAGCCTTGGCAGCAATGCTCTGCGGCGTCGCGGTCACCACCGGCACGTAATCCGGCCGCCCCAGCATAAACATCAGCCAGAAGGCGGCCAGCGTAAAGATCACATTGAAACCGGGGCCCGCCGCAACGATGGCGATGCGCTTCCACACCGACTTACTGGTGAACTCCTGATCACGCAGGGCTGGGTCGACGTCGCCCTCGCGCGCATCCAACATCTTGACGTAGCCGCCCAGCGGGATGGATGCAATCTGATATTCCGTGCCGTCGCGGCCGGTGCGCTTCCAGAGGGCCTTGCCAAAGCCGACGGAGAAGCGCAGCACCTTGACGCCACAGCGGCGCGCGACCCAGTAGTGGCCGAACTCATGAAAGGTCACCAGCACGCCGAGCGTGATGGCCAACCAGAAAACCGAGCCGAAAAAGGAATTCATCAATCGCCGTTGTGAGGGAACGTCAAGCCAAGGGTATCAGGCCAAGAATATCAGCAAGCATTGCGCAGAATACGGCGGGCGGCTTCCCGGGCCACCCGATCACGTTCCAGCAGGGTCTGAACATCGACCACGGCTTGCGCCGGCAGTTCCGCAAGAACCGCATCCACAACGTCGGCAATAGAGAGAAATGGCAACGCGCCCGCCAGAAAGGCTTCGACGGCGATCTCGTTGGCCGCATTCATCACCGCCGGTGCGTCGCCGCCGGCGCGCAGTGCCTGAAACGCCAGCGCCAGACAGCGGAACGTCGTCAGATCCGGCGGTTCAAAGGCGAGCGGGGCACAGGCGGTCAGGTCCAGCGGCGCCACGCCAGCGTTCACGCGCTCCGGCCACGCCAGCGCGTGGGCGATCGCGGTGCGCATATCCGGATTGCCCAGCTGCGCCAGCACCGAGCCGTCGACGTATTAGACAAAGGAGTGCACCAGGCTTTGCGGGTGCACGACGACATTGATCAGATCGGGCGCGGCGCCGAAAAGGTGATGCGCTTCGATGACTTCCAGGCCCTTGTTCATCAGCGTGGCCGAGTCGACCGATATCTTTCGGCCCATCACCCAGTTCGGATGCTTGCAGGCCTGCTCCGGGGTGATGTCGGCCAGTTCGGCGCGCGAGCGGCCGCGAAACGGACCGCCCGACGCGGTCAGCGTCAGTCGCCGAACGCCCTTGTGCAAGGTCGGCTTGCCGCTGGCCAGCCCTTCGGCGGGCAGGCACTGGAACAGCGCGTTGTGTTCGGAGTCGACCGGAATCAGCGCGCCGCCGCCGGCTGCCACGGCATCGAGCAGCAGCGGGCCGGCCATCACGATGGCTTCCTTGTTGGCCAGCAGCAGGCGCTTGCCGGCGCGGGCAGCGGCGAGGGTGGATTGCAGCCCGGCGGCGCCGACAATCGCCGCGACGACGGTATCGCACAGGTTGCCTGAAGCGGCGGCGGCAAGGGCCTCGTGGCCGCTGGCAATCTCGCAGCGAACGCCGGCGGACGTCAGCTTGCGGGCCAGTTCGGCTTCCAGCGCAGGGTCGGCAATGACCGCCAGGGCAGGACGATGCTGCGCGCACAGCGCAACGAGCGCGTCGACTTGACGATGCGCGGTCAATACGGTGGCACGAAAAAGCGCCGGGTGGCGGGCGATCACGTCCAGCGTATTGCCGCCGATCGAGCCGGTGGCGCCAAGTACGGCTACATTTTTCATATCACCCAACCGCGCTGAACAGGTTCAGCAGCATGGCGCCGGCGGCGAATACCGGCAGCGCGGCAAAGACGCTGTCCAGGCGATCCATCATGCCGCC
>CAIKJM010000344.1 GCA_903827735.1 uncultured Rhodanobacter sp.
CCCTCATCCAGGGACTCGGCCAGATCGACCACATAGGCGAAGCCCGAGCAGCCGGTGCGCTTGACGCCAAAACGCACGCCCGCGGCCGTTGGCGTGCTCGCCAAGAAATGGCGCATGCGGTCGCTGGCGGCAGGAGTGATCGTGATGGTCATGGCGGCAGGTACAACCTCAAACGGTGACGTACAACAGGAGTGCGACTTAGGCCCGATGCGAAGATCGGCCAAGCTCGGTCGCCGCAAAGTCGCAGCATCCGTGAAAGCTACATTATCATGGCGGTTCAACTTGCACGCCCAATGCGCGGCGTGCGCTTTCATTATCGGCGCTCTCTTATACATATGGCGTCCAGGCAGGAGTTTCAATTCATGGCAGTGGTCAGCCCGACGGTGTGCAGCGTGAAACAGGCCCTATCCGGTTCCATCGAGGCCGGCAGCAGCGTCACCGTGCGTGGCTGGGTGCGGACACGGCGTGATTCCAAGGCGGGCCTGTCCTTCGTTAATGTCACTGACGGCTCGTGCTTCGATCCGATCCAGGCCGTGGTGCCGGCCACGCTGGCGAACTACGACACCGAAGTGAAGCACCTCATGGCCGGCGCGGGCGTCATCGTCAGCGGCACGCTGGTGCCCTCGCAGGGCAAGGGTCAGAGCTTCGAGCTCCAGGCCACATTGGTCGAGGTGACCGGCTTGGTCGATGATCCGGAAACCTATCCGATCCAGCCCAAGCAGCACTCGATGGAGTTCCTGCGCGAGGTCGCCCACCTGCGCCCGCGCACCAACCTGTTTGGCGCGGTGACCCGCGTGCGCCACACGATGATGATGGCGATCCATCGCCATCTCACCGAGCGCGGCTACTTCTGGATCAATACGCCGATCATCACCACCTCCGACGCCGAAGGCGCCGGCGACATGTTCCGCCTGTCGACGCTGGACCTCGCCAACCTGCCGCGCGACGACAAGGGCAAGATCGACTTCCGCAAGGATTTCTTTGGCCGCGAAGCCTTTCTGACCGTTTCGGGCCAGCTCAACGTCGAGTCGTACTGCATGGCGATGAGCAAGGTCTATACCTTTGGACCAACCTTCCGCGCGGAAAACTCCAACACGCCGCGGCATCTGGCCGAGTTCTGGATGGTGGAGCCGGAGATCGCCTTCGCCGACCTCAGCGTCAACGCCGACGAGGCCGAAGCGTTGCTCAAAGCCATCTTCAAAACGATTCTCGACGAGCGCGCGGACGATATGGCGTTTTTCGCCGAACGCGTACAAAGCGACGCGATCAGCCGTCTAGAAGCTTTTATTGCCAAACCGTTTGAACGCATTGATTACACCGATGCGATTACCATCCTGCAGAAGTCCGGTCAGACCTTCGACTATCCCGTTGCCTGGGGTATTGACCTGCAGACCGAGCACGAGCGTTATCTTGCCGAGAAACATATCGGTCGACCTGTGGTCGTTATGAACTACCCCGAGGCGATCAAGGCCTTCTACATGCGCCTGAACGATGACGAAAAGACCGTGGCCGCGATGGACGTGCTGGCGCCCGGTATCGGCGAAATAATAGGCGGTGCGCAGCGCGAGGAGCGGCTGGATTATCTGGACCGCCGGATGACCCAGTTCGGTCTCGATACGGCCACGTACGGCTGGTACCGTGATCTTCGCCGCTACGGCACGGTGCCGCATGCGGGCTTCGGCCTTGGCTTTGAGCGTCTGCTGGTTTACGTGTGCGGGCTGTCGAACATTCGCGATGCCATCCCCTTCCCTCGCGCCGCTGGCACGGCCGAATTCTGAGTAACGCCAAGGCAATGACGTATCGATTACCCGCACTGTTCGTCGCGCTGATATCCATTGCCCTGCTGGGCGGCTGCCATACCGCCAAGAGCCTGATACCGGACACGCTGATCCCACCCAACCTCAGGCCGCCGGCCGAGAACAGCGGCGACGCGCTGAAGCTGGCCCAGAAAAAACTGCAGGACGCCTCGCCGTGCTGCAGCAGCTTCGCTGATTTCTCCTACCAGACCATTTTGCCGTGGCAGCCGCAAAAGTTCGTACTCGGCAGCGATGCCATGGTGGCGAACTTGAACGGCGCGCACAGCTACTTCCTTGCCTTTCGCCTGCCTACCGGCATGAAACTACCTTATCGCGTGGCGATAAAGTCGGAATTGAACGGCCGCTGGTTGAGCTCGAGCTATCTGTTTGCCCCCACCGTCGTCACGCTCGATGACGGCTTTCAGCCCATCGGGACCAGCGACATCACGCTGTGTGAGCACGTGGGTTGGGGCAGCGAGACGACCGGGGCCTTCGGCGCCGTCTCGATCAAGGACGAAAAGGCGCGCTACCTGTTGGTGTACAGCTCCGCGGCGCAACAGTCGGGTAAAACCTATTGGGAGCAGTCGCCTGCAGCAGCAACTACGAACACCACGGGCGCTGTGCCCTCGGTGGCCATGAATGCCAGCGGCACCTTCAGCGTGCCGCACGGCCCCGACGGCACGCTTTGGATCGGCATGATGGACAAGACCTATGCCAAGGCGGTGGACAACGCGATTTGCAAAAAGCCGCCGCCGGGTACCGGTGTGCTCAATACGCTGCGCGCCGACCTGCCGATTCCATGGATCAACGGCAGCAAGGACACCAGCGACAGCAGTAACAAATCTGATGACAGCAAGAGCACGCAATGATCACTCTCTATCTGGCGCTTTTGCTTGTCGGCGTCATCGCATTCGTGCTCTCGTACGTCGCTCAGTTCAGACTTGCCAGCCTGATGCGGCAGCGCCATCCGCAGCAATGGAAAATCATCGCCGAGCCGGACTCAGGCAAACCTTCGGGCCTGCGCACCTGGGTTCGCATGCAGCATGCGATGCGTTCTCCCGCCATCGCCGTGCTGGAGGACGCGGCGATCAACCGATGGCTGCGGGTGTGGCGGATAAGCCCATGGTTGGGCTGGACCTGCTGGCTAGCCGCGCTAGCCATGCGTCTGCTGCATTGACCCCGGAACGGAGCGCACCATGCAACTGGATCTGAAAGGACGACATGCGCTGGTCTGCGGCGCGTCGCAGGGCATCGGCCGCGCCAGCGCCATCGAACTGGCCGAACTCGGTGCCGACGTCACCTTACTGGCGCGCGCCGGCGATGTCTTGAGCGCACTGGCAGACAGCCTTCCCCGCACTAGCGACAGCCAGCGCCACCGCTGGCATACCGTCGACATGCAGGACACCGCCGCGCTGCAGGCCGTTGCCGCTGAAATCGTCGCGGCCACTCCCGCGCACATACTCATTAACAACACCGGCGGGCCAACCGGCGGCCCGCTCCAGAATGCGCAACTAGACGAATTCGAAGGCGCCTTTCGTCAACAACTGCTCGCCGGCCAGGTGCTGCTGCAAGCGGTGCTGCCCGGCATGCGCGCCAGCGGTTATGGCCGCTTGGTCAACGTCATCTCCACCTCGGTCAAGGAGCCGATCGCCGGCCTTGGCGTATCCAACACCGTGCGCGCTGCCGTGGCGGCCTGGGCCAAGACGCTGGCCGGCGAGCTGGCGGCCGACGGCATCACTGTCAACAGCGTGCTGCCGGGATACACCCGAACGCAGCGGCTGGACAGCCTGCTGGCGGCGCAGGCGAAATCCAGCGGGCGCAGCGAACACGACATAGCGGAAAGCCTGCGTGCCACCGTACCGGCGCGCCGCTTCGGCGAGGCCAGCGAAGTCGCCGCCGTTATCGCCTTTCTATGTACGCCGGCCGCGGCCTACGTCAACGGCGTCAGCATCGCCGTCGACGGCGGTCGTACGCGTTCGCTGAGCTGACCGACGATGCCCGAAGGTCCTGAAATCCGCCGAGCCGCCGATGCGCTGGCCGCCGCCGTGGTCGGCCAGCCGATGCGCACGGTCTGGTTTGCCTATACCGAACTCAAGCCGTACGAAAAGAAGTTGCAGGGTCGTCGCATCGAAGCGATCACCCCCCAGGGCAAAGCCCTGCTCACCCGCTTCGATAACGGCCTGACCCTGTACAGCCACAACCAGCTTTACGGCGTCTGGCGTGTCGCCAAGGCGGGCCAGCGCCCGACAACCAGTCGCGTGCTGCGCGTCGCACTTGAAACCGCCGAACAAGCGATCCTTCTGTACAGCGCCTCCGATATCTCGATCTGGCCAACCGAACGTGTGCACGAACATCCGTTTCTGCAGCGTATCGGGCCGGACGTGCTCGATGCGACGCTGGATGAAACGGGCGTTGCCGCGCAACTTGTCGACCGCCGTTTTGCGCGGCGACAGCTTGGCGCGCTGTTGCTCGATCAAGCGTTCCTGGCTGGACTCGGCAATTATCTGCGAGTGGAAATTCTGTGGCAGGCGCAGCTGCTGCCAACACGTCGGCCGGTGGATCTGGACGATACCGAACGGTATGCGCTGACCCTCGCACTGCTCGACCTGCCGCGACGCTCGTATCAAACCCGGGGCCGCCGAGGCGCCGGGCACCTGCAGGACACGCCCTTCAAATTCCGCGCGTACGAGCGCGAAGGCAAACCGTGCCCGCGCTGCAAAACCATTCTACAGAAGAGCATGGTGGCCAGCCGCCCCTTCTATTTCTGTCCGGGCTGTCAGCACTGAGCTCGCGTTATTCTGGCGCGTCGGATGCCATCCGATCGCCCCATCGGAGACTTTGCTTTGACCAATCCCCTGCACGACTTGATCGAGGGCAACCGACGCTGGTCTGCCGCGATGCACGACGCGGATCCGAATTTCTTCAAGAACCTCGCCGAGCAGCAGTCGCCCAAATACCTGTGGATCGGCTGCTCCGACTCGCGCGTGCCGGCCACGCAGATCGTTGATTTGCCGCCCGGCGAAATCTTCGTGCAACGCAACGTTGCCAACGTGGTAGCGCACACCGATCTCAACTGCCTCAGCGCGATCCAGTTTGCCGTCGACGTGCTGAAGGTCGAGCACATCATCGTAGTTGGCCATTACGGCTGCGGCGGTATCCAGGCCGTGCTCGACCGGCGCCGGCTGGGCCTGGTGGACAACTGGTTACGCCATGTCGGCGATGTCGCGCAAAAGCACGACCGACTGCTGTCGTCGCTGGAGACTATGAAGCTTCGAAACGTGCGCTTGTGTGAACTCAACGCGATCGAGCAGGCGGTGAACGTGTGCCACACCACCACGGTGATGGATGCGTGGGAACGCGGCCAGAATTTGTCGGTACACGCGTGGTGCTACAGCCTCGACAACGGCCACATGAACGACCTGGATCTGCACGTCGGCGGACGTGACTCGGTTGTCCCCAAGTATGCGCATGCGCTCGGCCGCCTGGGTCTGCTGGGTGAGTAGCCTTCCGGCTGAGTTTGACGCGCCTGCAAGTCGCCGGCGTCACATGCATGCTGCCCTCGAATAACGCGGGCAGGCTTCAACCTAACAGTTGCCACAAAAAAGAACCCCGCCGGCCGTGCCAGCGGGGCTTTCTGTTTTCACAGCGGGGCGAAGCGTCGGCGCCCCAAGCTATCAGCCAGCGGTGGAAGAGGATGCCGGAGCCGTCTTCTTGGCAGCCTTCTTGTGCGTCTTGTGCTTGGTGGTGCTGGTGCTATGAGTGGCCTTGGTGCTGGACGAAGAAGCTGCCGGGGCGGAGCTTGCCGCCTGGGCGAACACAGAGCCAGAAAGAGCCACGCCAGCCACGAGCAGGGAAGTGATCGCAAGTTTACGCATCATGATGTTGGGCCTCGAAATTAGTGTCGCGAGCCCGGCCGGAACCCGGCGTCTCGGGTGGCGCGACGAGACGACCTTAGCAGCACCGGGGGGATACCGATGCTGAACAAAACACGGGAAATTCACGGCGTGCCGATCGTGAAATCTTGACTTTACAAAGGCTTAATCTGAAGCGAAACAACTTGCGTTTAAGCGAGCGTCGCTTCGAGCAGCCGGGCAATAAGCTCCTGC
>CAIKJM010000345.1 GCA_903827735.1 uncultured Rhodanobacter sp.
CCAGCTCGCAAAGGTACCGTGCGTTTGCTCGCGACTTTTATTTTCTGCAGGAGACAGTGTATGCACCAGGTGCCGTCGGACGGCCCGCTGTCCCCCAAGCTGCTCATGTACGGCTACGCCGAGGACTCGCTGTACTGCCACGTCTCCGTCTTCGGCGACGAGTTCGTCAACCACGGCGTGTTCCACGTCACGATGCACCACGGTCCGCGGCGGATCGGGCCCGTCGTGTCCCACGTCACCGGCATGCCGTCGGTCCGTCGGGCGTCGGGCGACGTCGCGTTCAACGATTGCTCGGTGTTCTACCGGCTCACGGGCCGGCTCCCGAATGCCGGGCGCCAGTTCGTCTCAGCTCCCAGGACCAACAAGCCGTCCTGCTCGACCGCCGTAGCCGGCGGCAGGCACTGGGCGGAGGTGTGCGGCCCCATGGCGTGGTCGTTCGTCGAATACGCCAACGACGCGAGCACGACGCTCTTGGGATCGGTGTAGCCGACGCGCCCAGGTGCCGCCGAGGACAAATAATGTTCGATACAGCAGAGTTGACTGAGGTTGGGACACCCCCCCCTCACCTCGACCCTCGCATCCTCCACCCCACGGGACGTCTACCTAAAAACTGCTGGTAGCGTCACATTGATCGGAAGACAACATGCACATGTACTCCGCAGATGCGCGTGCTATGTGCGTCAAGGCGTACATACAACTGAAGTCTCTTCGGAAGACCTCCACATTGACTGGCGTTTCCAAATCTACTATCCAACGGTGGACGAACGCAAGCCCACTTGTGTCACGTTCTCGGCAAGCAAGAAAAGCAACAACAGAGGCTGTACAACGCATCGTCGAGCTGGTTTCGTCCCACCCCTTCGACACTCCTGCCAAAATTGCCACTCGAATCCATGACGAGCTGAAGCTGCGTCTCAGTACAAGCACAGTCAGATTTTGGATGAAACGGAGTGGCATCACGTTCAAAAAGACCGCTCGGTATGTGATGACACAGGACGTCGAAGACAAGCGGAAGATATATGCGCAGGACAGTGCATTGTACGACCCCTCACGCGTCCTATCGATCGACGAGTCCAGCTTCTACTTCGACATGAAGCCGTCACAAGGCTACTGCCATCGTTCGCGGCGTTTGAGAGTTCCGGCACGCAAAGGGGGCAGGACTCGATGGTCACTGCTCATGGCGGTGTCTGATGAAAAGGTTGTGGGTTGGAAGTTGGTAAAGGGTTCCATCAACTCGCATATATTTTCAGAGTTCATGTCAACACTGGACACACACGAACGGGACATAATGTTGCTGGACAACTGTTCTATCCACAAAACCCAACTAGCTCAAGACACGATGATTTCCCGCGGATTGACTCCGTGTTTCCTGCCCCCATATAGCCCCGAGTTCCAACCCATCGAACACTGTTTCTCCGTTCTCAAAAGAGCATTTCGCAACACCGACGTATCGACCAACATTGACATGGACTCAGATGTCAAGCGTCGACTTGAAGTTTGCATGCCGGTGCTGACTGCCAATACATTGCAAAATCAGTTCATGGCATGCTGGGTTCGTGCTTCACACTACACGACGACATAGAGCGCGCGGGCCGGGCTGTGGGCGCGCTGGCCGGGGCTGTGGGCTGTGGGCGCGCTGGCCGGGGCTGTGGGCTGTGGGCGCGCTGGCCGGGCATAAACCCCTGTCTTTGACGAGAGCAATCACCAACACACACGCCGCACACTTCCGCGGTCATGGAAGAAGGCGAGGCTGACGACGCGGCACACCGCGTCGTCAAGGTCCGCCTGAAACACCTGCTGACCGCGCGGCGGCTTGTGGAGCGCATCCAGTACGGAGTCGAGACGATGCACACGGTCGTCGAGCGGGGCCTGGTCTTCGGCAAGCTCCTTTACCTCGCGGACCTTGACCGCGAGCTGGCTGCAAACGCGGGCAACTTCGACGCCGTCGTCGCGGGACGCGTCGCCGCGGCGTTCCCGATCGACAAGGGTCAGATGGAGGACTGGCTCGACGTCGTTTCCAGTCCGCTGGCCGGGCGCGTGGGTCGGCCGTACGGCGCTGCCAAGGCCCTCCACCTGCAGCGGCTCCACGCGTTCTACGACGACCGAGCCGGCGCGGGGTTGCTTCCGGCGCAGAAGACGCCGTGCACCAACCTGAGCAACCCCAAGGGCCATGCCGCAGCGCAGATGGAGGTGAACTACCGGAACAACGTGCACTGCCACTACGACAAGTACGTCAAGCGGTTTGTGCGCGTCCGCATGACTGCGGCCACCAGGCTGGAGCACGGGCTGGACGCGGACGTCAGGATCCCGAGCGAGCTGAAGCGCGCGCTAGACGCCGACGTCCGCGCGCTCTCCGACGACCTCCTGCAGGCGCGGGCCCCGCCGAGGTGCCGCGAGGCGCTCGTGCCGTGGCTGGACCAGCACAGGCCGGCCCTGATGCCGCCTGCCCCCGCCGCGGCCGGGCCGCACTGGCGCTTCAGCAGCCAGAAGGAGCACCCCGAGCGCTGGCTGCCCTACATGGTCATGATCGACCGCTGGCTCGAGGGGGACGGCGCCAAGCTCCTGTCGCCCCTGCCTCAGCGCACGTCCTTCGTGCCGTCGCACGTGCGCATCGACACCGCCGGCCTGATCGACCTCCTCGTCGACGGCACAGACGACACGCTGGTGCTGAAGGCTGCGCTGGAGGACTCTGACATGCCCGCCGACGAGTCCGCTGACCCGGAGCCAGGCCCGTATCGTGTTCGGCCCGCCGTCAAGTACGAGCTTCCCGGCTTGATGTCCCGGCCGCCGAAGGGAGGAGAGCCCAAGGCCAGCAAGGCCATGCTGTACACCGACCTCGTGTCGCTGGTGTCGCCGCGGCTGGCCGAGCTGGTGAGGAGGGAGCCCGCCAAGCACGCCGTGGCCTTCAAGACGGCGATCTGGCGGTGCCTGACCAAGCTGGGGTCCAACAAGCATGTCGGC
>CAIKJM010000346.1 GCA_903827735.1 uncultured Rhodanobacter sp.
CTGCGCAAGGAAGTCAGCGACATGATGGGCGTTCCGACGCACATCAACGTCAGCGAAGTTCGCAAGCCGGAAATCGATGCGCAGCTGGTGGCCGAGTCGATCGCACAGCAGCTCGAGCGTCGCATCATGTTCCGCCGCGCGATGAAGCGCTCGGTCGGTAACGCCATGCGCCTTGGCGCGCTGGGTATCAAGATCAACGTGTCCGGTCGTCTGAACGGTGCCGAGATTGCCCGCTCCGAGTGGAGCCGTGAGGGTCGCGTGCCGCTGCATACGCTGCGCGCCGACATCGACTACGGCACCGCCGAAGCGAAAACCACGTACGGCATCATCGGCATCAAGGTCTGGATCTACAAGGGCGAGATCTTTGATCTGGCCGCTGCCAGCCAAGAGCAGAAAGATGAGCCGGCATCCGCGCAGCCGCGCCGCGAAGGTGGCGAAGGTCGTCGTAATGATTCGCGTCGCGAGGCCGGTGACGGCCGCCGCGAGCGGACGGCCAAGTAAGGAGAGTTGCCATGTTGCAACCGAAGCGAACCAAATACCGTAAACAGTTCAAGGGCCGTAACGACGGCTTGGCCCAGTGCTCCAACCTCGTCAGCTTTGGCGAGTATGGCCTGAAGGCGACCACGCACGGTGCGCTCACAGCGCGCCAGATCGAGGCGGCTCGTCGTTGCATCACGCGTTTCGTCAAGCGTGGCGGCAAGTTGTGGATCCGCGTGTTCCCCGACAAGCCGATCACCAAGAAGCCGATCGAAGTGCGCATGGGCGCCGGCAAGGGCAGCGTTGAATTTTGGGTTGCCCCCATCCAGCCCGGCCGTATGCTTTATGAAATCGAGGGCGTCGACGAATTGACGGCGCGTGAGGCATTCCGTCTGGCGGCAGCGAAGTTGTCCGTGCAGACCCAGTTTGTGACCAGGGCGGTGATGTGATGGCCACCAAAGATATCAACAACCAGTCGGCCGACGAGTTGCAGCAGCATTTGCTGGACCTTCGCAAGGAGCAGTTCAATCTGCGCATGCAGAAGGGTTCCGGCCAGCTCACTCAGCCGCACCAG
The DNA here is from genome assembly GCA_903827735.1 of uncultured Rhodanobacter sp. Taxonomy (GTDB): domain Bacteria; phylum Pseudomonadota; class Gammaproteobacteria; order Xanthomonadales; family Rhodanobacteraceae; genus Rhodanobacter. The sequence goes on from CAIKJM010000346.1 coordinate 1,052, forward strand.
CTTCGCCGCGTTCGGCGTGACATCGCCCGCACGAAGTTTGTGCTCGGCGGCAAGAAGTAAGGACGGCTGACATGAGCGCTAATCAAGAAGTAGTAGAAAACAAGAAGCAGGTGCGCACCCTTGAGGGTCGCGTGACCAGCAACAAGATGAACAAGACGGTGACCGTGCTGGTCGAGCGTCAGGTTCAGCACTGGCTGCTCGGCAAGATCATCCGCCGTTCGACCAAGTTGCATGCGCAGGACGATCTGGGTGCGAACGAGGGCGATGTCGTTCGTATCGCCGAGTGCCGTCCGTTGTCCAAGACCAAACATCACCGCGTGGTTGAAATCATCACGCGCGCCAACGTCTAAGGGAGGGTGCAGCCATGATCCAGATGCAAAGCACGCTTTCCGCAGCGGACAATAGCGGCGCGAAAGAATTGATGTGCATCAAGGTGCTCGGCGGCTCCAAGCGCCGTTACGCCGCCATCGGTGATGTGATCAAAGTGACCGTGAAGGATGCTATTCCGCGCGGTAAGGTGAAGAAAGGCGAGGTTTACAACGCCGTGGTGGTTCGTACCGCCAAGGGTGTACGTCGTCCCGATGGCTCGCTGATCCGTTTCGACGGCAATGCAGCGGTGCTCCTCAACAACAAGCTCGAGCCGATCGGCACCCGTATCTTTGGGCCGGTCACCCGCGAGCTGCGCAGCGAGAAGTTCATGAAGATCGTCTCGCTTGCTCCCGAAGTGCTCTGAGCGGAGTTAAAGAAATGAACCGTATCCGCAAAGGTGATCAGGTCCTCGTGATCACCGGCAAAAACAAGGGTCAGCGCGGCGATGTGCTGCGTGTTGCAGACGATCGTGTATTCGTCTCCAACGTGAATCTGGTCAAGCGTCACACCAAGCCGAATCCCCAGGCCAACCAGGCTGGCGGCATCGTCGAGCGTGAAGCTTCGATCCATCTCTCCAATGTGCAGCTGTTCAACCCCGCCACGAACAAGGGTGAACGCGTCGGCACCAAAACGCTCGAAGATGGGCGCAAGGTCCGCGTGTTCCGTTCGAATGGCGAGGTCGTGGACGCGTAAGGAACACGATCATGACCCGCCTTGAAAATTTCTATAAAGAGCAGGTAGTCGCCAAGCTCACCGAGCAGTTCGGCTACCAGAATGTGATGCAGGTTCCCCGCATCACCAAGATCACGCTGAATATGGGCGTGGGCGAAGCTGCCGGCAACAAGAAGGTGCTGGAGAACGCGGTAGCCGACATGGCGAAGATTGCCGGTCAGAAGCCCATCACGACGAAGGCCCGTGTTTCCGTTGCCTCGTTCAAGATCCGCGACGGTTGGCCGATCGGCTGCAAGGTCACCTTGCGCCGCGCCCAGATGTGGGAATTCATGGATCGCCTGATCAACATCTCGCTGCCGCGCGTGCGCGACTTCCGCGGTGTGTCGGCTCGCGCGTTCGATGGTCGTGGCAACTACAACTTCGGTATCAAGGAACAGATCATCTTCCCTGAAATCGACTTCGACCAGGTCGACGCGCTGCGGGGTATGGACATCTCCATTACCACGACGGCCAAGACCGACGAAGAGGCGAAAGCCTTGTTGGCCGCTTTTAGCTTCCCGTTCCGTAACTGATTAGGCGCGATATCCATGGCTAAGACATCAATGGTGAACCGCGATATCAAGCGGACCAAGCTCGTCAAGAAGTACGCTGCCAAGCGCAGCGAATTCAAGGCGATCGTGCTGAGCACCACGGCCTCCTACGAGGAGAAGATGGAAGCGCAGGCGAAGCTGCAGAAGTTGCCACGCGACGCCAGCCCGTCCCGTCAGCGCACGCGCTGCGCCTTGACCGGCCGTCCGCGCGCGGTGTATGCGAAGTTCGGCTTGGGCCGCAATAAGCTTCGTGAAGCGACTATGCGCGGTGACGTGCCGGGTCTGCGTAAGGCAAGCTGGTAACAAAATTCTTACCGAATCAAAGTGTGTCTACGGCACATTTTGGTCCAACCGGTGGCCCTCGGGCTGCCGGCTAATGCGATTACCGCATTGATACTCGCTAAAACCAGGTAATGCTGATATAGTCGGCGGTCTGCGCAAGGCAGGCCGGCGGTTTCGGTCGGCTCACAATCTAATTGATTTCCGGTTTTATCGGATATCGGTGCACTCAGGAAGGACTTTTCATGAGCATGACTGATCCCATCGCCGATCTGTTTACGCGCGTCCGCAACGCCCAAGCCATGGGCAAGCCGGTCGTGAGTATGCCGTCGTCGAAACTGAAGGTGGCTATCGCCGACCTTCTCAAGAACGAGGGCTACATCCTCGACGCCAAGACCTCCAGCGAGGAGGGCAAGCCGGTGCTCGAGATCAAGCTCAAGTATTTTGACGGCCAGCCGGCCATCGAGACCATTGCCCGTGTCAGCCGCTCCGGTCTGCGTGTTTATCGCGGCAAGGACGAGCTGCCCAAAGTGCTTGGCGGTCTAGGTATTTCGATCATTTCGACTTCGGCCGGTCTGCTGACCGACGCTCAGGCCCGTGCTAAGGGTCTCGGCGGCGAAGTCATCGGCCGCGTGGCGTAAGGAGACTATCGATGTCACGTGTAGCCAAACAACCTATTTCCCTGCCCAAGGGCGTTGAGCTGAC
>CAIKJM010000347.1 GCA_903827735.1 uncultured Rhodanobacter sp.
AGGGCAGCGTGCCCAGCAGACCTTCGGGATAGTGGCCGCGGCCGCTCGCTGGATTGATCAGATACACGAAACGGCCAAACACCGCGCTGTCCACGCGACTGGGGATGTTCACCCAGGGCGCCAGCGAGCCGCCCCACCACAGCAGCGTGGCGTAGCCGACCAGAAGCAGCGCAATCGCCGCCCACTGCGAGCGCGGTCTGGTGTAAATCGCCAATAGCGCCACAGCCGCGAAGCAGACGCCGATCCGTTGCAACACGCCGGGGAAGCGCAGGTGCGCGCCGGGCATCAGCAGCCACGCCAGCCCGTTGATCGCCACGCCCAGCGCAACGATGCGCAGCGCACGCCAGAGTGCCGCGCGCATCAACGGACCACGCAGAGCACCCTGCTCCAGTCGCGGTAGCAAGCCCAGCGCCACCGAAACGCCGACGACGAAGAGGAAGGTTGGGAAGATCAGATCGGTGGGCGTACAGCCGTCCCACACGGCATGATCCAGCGGCGCATACACATGACTCCAGTCACCCGGATCATTCACCAGAAGCATCGCTGCCACGGTGCAGCCGCGCAGCGCGTCGAGCGATGCCAGTCGCTTCATCGCCACGCTCATCAATGCACCGGCGGCGTTTTTTCTTCGCCGAGCAGACTCACGCGATCAAGTGCGTACAGGTCGCCATCGATCGGTGCCGTATAGATCAGGCACAGCGCATGCGAGCCGTGCGCCGCCGGTAGCGCACCGTCGAGCGCAAAGCGTCGAGCGCTGCGCGCCGGATCAGGAAGCCGCAGCGTGGTCAGCACCGCGCCGTCGCAGCGATCCTGATGCACCACCAGCTCGCCAAAGGCCGTGCTGTGCGGACGCGAAACCACCAACTTCGCATCGTGCGCCAGCTGATAGTTGCGCGGTAGCCGCACGCCATCGACATGGATACGCGCGATGCCGTCCATCGGCGTGGCCGGATAGAGCTGGCAGCTGTCGAACACGTTGATGCTGTAGTTCGGCGACAGCGACGTCGCGTCCGGCATCGGCTGCACACGCAGGCGGAAATCGCTGCCCGGACAGTTGGGCATGTCATTGCCGCTCACGCTGAGCAGGCTGGCGCGATTGAGCACGCGCTGCCGCGACGAAGCCAGCGGCATGCCACTACGGCTGAAGGAGGCGACACGTACGGTCAGCGGCAGCTTTACAGTCAGCGGCGTGCGATAGAGCGTCGAGGTGACGGTAGGGACGCTGCCGTCCAGCGTGTAGCGCAGGTCGCCGCTGCCGGCCTGGTTGGTCAGCGTTAGCGGCGACGCACCATGGGTCAGTGCGGCCGCGCGATCGACCGTGATGGTCCCCGCGAACGCGCTGTCGGCATAGCCGATCTGCTGCACGCGGTAGCGCGCAAACTGTACTGGCAGGCGTGTCAGGAAACTCTTCCAGTCGCGCGCCTTGGCGGGCGACCAGTCGACCTCGCTCAGCGCGTCGAGGCGCGGAAATATCGCGTGTTCGACGTGCGCGATAGTCGGCATATGTTCGGTCCACAGGTTGGCCTGCGCGCCCAGCACGTGCGCGGCCTGCGCCGCATCGAGCGCCTTAGGCACCGGCTCGAAGGCGTAGACGTTGGCCAGGTTACTGACCGGAATACGCCCCGCGTTTTCGTCGGCGCGGTCGCTCTGCAGCTGATCGAGGTAGAGATCGGGCGAGGGTGAAAGCACCACGTCGTGGCCCTGCTTGGCCGCGTCGATCGCACCCTGCACGCCGCGCCACGACATCACCGTGGCGTTGGCCGGCACGGCGCCTTCGAGAATCTCGTCCCAGCCGATCAGGCGGCGGCCGTGGGTGGACAAATAGCTGCCGAGCCGGCTGATAAACCATCCCTGCAGCGCGTCCTCGTCCTTCAGGCCTAGCGCGTGCATCTTGGCCTGCACGGAGGGTGAGGCCTTCCACTGATCCTTGACCGCCTCATCGCCGCCGATGTGGATGTAGCGCGAGGGGAACAGCGCCATCACTTCATCGAGCACGTGATCGATGAAGGCAAACGTGGCTTCATCCACGTTGTAGAGATACGGGTGCACGCCCCAGTCCTCGGACACGGGCGGCCGCTGGCCGGTCACACCGAGAAACGGATAAGAAGCGACCGCGGCCTGGGCATGGCCGGGCATGTCGATTTCCGGCACTACGGTGATGTAGCGCGCCGCCGCATACGCCACGATCTGGCGAATCTGATCCTGCGTGTAGAAACCGCCATAGCGCAGCGGTTGGCCGTCGTGCCCGGCATCGATGGGCGTACGCCATGCGCCGATGCGCATGAGTTCGGGGTAACGCTTGATCTCGATGCGCCAACCCTGATCGTCGGCCAGATGCCAGTGGAAGGTATTGAGCTTATGCTGGGCCATCTGGTCGAGCACCGTTTCGATCTCGGCGACGCTCTGCATATGGCGCACCGAGTCGAGCATCAGCGCGCGCCAGACGAAGCGCGGCCGATCGACGATGTGCATGGCCGGCACACTCACCGGGCCGGGGCTTTCATCCGGCGTGAGCAGTTGCGCCAGCGTCATCGCGCCGTAGAACAGGCCTGCATCATCGCGCGCACTGACGTGGATGCCCTGCGGCGTCACGTCGAGCGTATAGCCTTCGGGGTTTGCCACCGCCGCCTGCGGATCGCGCTGCAGCACGATGGCTTTCGGCGCCGTAGCGTGCTGCTCCACCTGCAGATCCAGGCCACGATCTTTCCCCATCAGCGCGACCAGATACTCCGCGCTTCGGCGCGTCGAGGCATTGCTATCGGCCACCACGACTTGCGTATGCGTATCGACACGGAATGCGCCGTCGGCATAGCTGATCTGCGCCGGTAGCGGAATCAGCGGAGGCGGCATCGTCGTTGCAGCCGTCACAACGGCCGGAATAAGCGCCGCGCAAAAAACGAGACGGGCAACAAGGCGTGCAAGATTCATGGCGTGTCTCGGCGGCAATAGGCGGTAACGGCCGCTCCGCTGAGCGGTCGAATGGGTCACATCCATACCCCAAAAAAAATGGACCTGGCAAGCGTGCCAGGTCCGTGGGGGAAGAAAACTTCAAAGAGAACCTGATGATGAAACGTTACAGATAAAACAGTGCTTGTCGATCAGAGCGGTGAATCAGAACTTGAAGTGCGCGCTCAGCATGTACTCTCGACCACTCACATACTCGTTCGCCAGCTGCTGTTCGTTCTCTCCGTAATACTGCTTATAGACGGAGTTCAGCAGATTCAGCATGTTGAAAGAGAGGGTGAAGTTCTGATTGACCTTGTACCCAAGCGATGAATCCAGTTCCTTGTAGCTGCCCGTGTAAGTATCTGGAGCACCGGCCACGTAGCCACCAGCGAGATACTTGGTACGGTAGTTGTACGAAACGCTCGCGCTATACGCGCCCCGCTCGAAATACGGTGCGAGGGTGTACGAGCTCTTCGAGTTGTAAGGCAGCGGTCCACCGGCGGCGGTGCTGGAATCGGAGTACGTGTAGTTGGCACGCAGACCGAAACCGCTGTCACCGAACGCCTGCTGATAGCTGACCGCCGCGCCTTTGACCTTTGCGTGGCCGCCATTGATCGGTGCCGATACGCTGTACTGGCAGAGACCCGCCGTGGTGCACAGACCCTGATTAACCAGCAACTGACCCTGGGCACCGCTGCCGATCGTCGACCATGATGGGTTGATGACGGACTGCACGGTCGACGCATTGACGACGTAGTTCAGAACATTTTTGTAAAAACCGGAAACCGCGATGACCGACTCGGGATTGAAGTAGTACTCGGCGGACAAATCGAAGTTGACCGACTTGTATGGCTTCAAGTTTGGATTGCCGGCTGTTGCAGTCAGCGGCGCGATCGTGTCGTTCGATTCGAAGTAAGGCGCGTACTCGTTATACGGCGCATAGGCAATGGTTTCGGACGCTGCGCCACGCAAGATCAAGTCAGGCGTAACGTTCCAGGCAATGTTGAACGCAGGCAAGACATCGTTGCTCTTGTTCTTTGTGCCGACGTAGCCGAAGCCCGGCGGGAAATCACATCCGTACGTGGTTTGGGAACATTCTGAGAAGCCGGTATAGCCATAAGCCGTGATTTGCGTATGGACATAACGCGCGCCGATGTTGCCGTGCAGGCTGTCGTTACCGAAATCAACCTGCGCATACAGCGAACTGTTTTGCTGCTGCACGTTGAAGGTATTGTCATAGGTCGTAAACGGGTTGTTCGCAATGAGACCGTTGGCGGGGTTGAGCACCGCATTCATCACCGCCTGATAACCCGAGGTCACCACGTGGGAAACCGTGCTGCCGCCCAGCCCGATGCTCGATGCGCCGTGCAGATTGCTCAGACCACCGAAACCGACATCGGCCAGCGTGCCGTCGGCGAGGCCGGAATAGGCAATCAGACTCTGGCTTTCCCAGTGCGACGCATAACGGGCACCGACTTCGACTTCATTGAAGAAGCCGTCGAAATCCTTTGTGAGATCGAGCTGCGCGTAAGAATCCTTTGACTTGTACTCCTTGTAGTTGATGCCACTGGCGCTCTCGGGCCAATAGTTCGGGTTGTCAGCCGTTGCCGGGTCGGTGAACGTGAACCCCTTGCTGGTATTCCAGTTGAACGGACCCGTATAGAGGAACTCTTCCAGGGCCTGCGAAATGTCGTCGCTCGAGGTGCTCACGCCCAACTGTCCACCCAGGCTCCAGCCGTCGCCCTTGTACTTGCCCCGCCAATCGGCACCTTTGGTCTTGATGTAAGCACCGCGCGCGTCGTTATCTTCATATGTACTTGCACCCGGCGGGCAAGGGGTTACCCCGGGAGCACATGCCGTGCCACCCACCGTGCCGGAATTGATGATGCCGTTGGAGTTGGCCGGCCCGAGCGAGGTGATTGGACCAAACGACTCGATCGGATACAGCGACGTATTGAGGTTGTCCAAACGGTCGGTCATGTACATCAAGCTAAGCGTGCTGTCGAAATTCTCGTTCGGCTTGTACTGCAGATTCACGAAGATGCTGTTGCGCTTTTCGGTCTGCTGAAAGTCAGCGGAGTTCAGCTCGCTCGGGAACAGCGAATTGGGATTGACGGCGCCCGACGCAATCTGCGCCGCGACCGCCGGGTTGCTGGCCGCCACGCCGCCGGCCTGCGCGTAACCGAAAATCTCCTGGCCCTCGCGGGAGGTATTTTCTTCGTAGTGCTGAGCAGAGACATCAACGCCGAATGTCTTGTCGTCGTTGTGCCAGCTATAGAACAACGAGCCGTTCGGACGGGTGTTACGGGTCATGTCGTTGTAGTTGGTGCCAAACGAACCGCTCAGCGTGTTGGAGGGCACATCCAGCGGCTGCACCGTATGCATGAATACCGTGCCGCCCAGGCTGCCCTCCGGTAGACGTGCCTCGGGGCTCTTGAAGATTTCAAGCTGGCCCAGAATTTCCGGCGGCAGCAACGAGTAGTTGAAGCCGCGGTTCGGGCTGTCGCCGTATAGCCACAGCGCCTGCGCCACGGGGTGACCGTCGAGGAAGGCATTATTGAGGCTCGGATCGATACCGTCGATGCTCACGCGCTGGGTGGCGCCAAGCAGGTGATCAAGCGTCACGCCAGGCACCTGCGCCAGCGCTTCGGCCACGTTCGTGGCAGGGAATTTGCCGATGTCTTCCGCCGTGATGGCATCGACGATGGCGTCGGCGTTGCGCTTGGTATCCATCGAGGCTTGCAGACTGGCGCGAATGCCGGTGACCGTCACGCCAACGAGGTTGGTGACCTTTTTAGCTTGCGCTTCCTTGGCTTGCTCGGTGGTGGCCGGCGCGGTCGTGCCCGAGGTGTCCTGCACGGGTGCGGTCGCCGCTGCGGATGTCGGTGCGCTGGCTGCCGCAGCATTTGCTGCCGGCGTGCCATCCGCAGCAAACGCTGCGGCCGACATACACAGGCTGGTGATGATGCTGGCGGCTAGCAATGACTTGCGATAATTCATGATGTCCTCCCCTCAGAGGTGATGCGAATCAAGACCGGCGTGGTGCGCGGCATTGGGCTGGTTTGCGTAAGTCCTTAGGTTTACGTAAGTCCTGGTGTATACGTTTCGGCTTGGCGCCGTGTCACTGAATCAATGCATGTCACTTCATGTCGCTTGCGCTATGTGCTTCGTATCCAGAAACCAGCCCGCGGCACCAATGACCCCAAGCTGGCCGTGCTCGATCAGTCGCACAGAAACCTGTTGCAGATAGGGGCGCATCACGCCCTTGTTGAAATAGCGCTCGGCGAACGTGCTGGTCTGCAGAAAAAGCTGAATCTGGGGCAGGATGCCGCCGGCCAGATACACGGCGCTGGCCCGATACAGCAAAACCAGGTCGCCGACGAAGCTGCCGAGCAGACCGCAGAAAACGTGAAGCGATTCCAGCGCCGCCCCGTCGTTACCCGATTGCGCCGCGTCAGTGATCTGCGCCGGCGTCTGCAGATCCGCCGCGCTGCCGCGCAACTCGCACAGCGCGCGGTACAACCGCAGCAGGCCAGGCCCGGACAGCACGTCTTCATACGCCACGTACGGACGATCGCGCTGAAGCACGCGCAAGATCTCGATCTCGCGTTCGTTGCCTGGCGCCAGGGCGACCAGGCCCGCTTCGGTGGGCAGCACGTGCGCGCGCGGCTGACCCGGCAGTAGCACGGCTGCGCCCAATCCGGTGCCCGGGCCCATCACCAGCGTGGGGCCTTCGACAGGCGGCTGCGCCGCATCGATGATCGCCCGGCTGGCCGCGGCGTCGATGAACTGCGCGGCGTACGCCACCGCTTCGAAGTCGTTGATAACGGCCAGCTGATCGATGCCGAGGCCCTGGCGAATCGGCGCGATCGGCACCGGCCACGGCAGGTTCTCGTTGACGATGGTGTCGTCCAGCACGTAACCGGCACAGGCCAGCGCACAGCGATCGATGTGCCGCGCATATGCCGCATACGGTGTCACCGTCAGTTGCGCGACAAAGTCTTGCAGCATGACGACGAGATTCGGCCATTCGCTGCAGCTGTAGCGGTGGTAATGCAGCACTTCCACCGGCGTCTTGCCGATCGCACCGCCGATCACCAGACCAATACGCGCATGCGTGCCGCCGACATCGGCAGCTATAAATGGACGCTGCGCCACGTCCGCGCTCTGGCCCGCTGCGTCACTCACCGACGCACCCGGCAAGGTGGCTGCCGATGGCTCCGATGCGTGGCGCTGATTAGCGACTTCCCCCACTCCGCTCTCCCGACGACGTTTGGCGCTGACCGGGCAGCGGTGGATCACCGCGATGCCTGGACGGCCTGATTGGCGGAGTCTGTGGTCAAAATGACAACGTTGTCAACAGACCGTCAACATTTATTTTTTTTGCCTTTACGGCGACGCAGCATCGTTGCGTAGGGGGTCCGCGACAGCACATGAACTGACACGGTAAACGGCGCTATTTAAGGCCAAATGCGGATCGTGACTCTGTTGGAAATTGCACTGATGCAGTGCCACATGAGCTGCCGAGAGCGATCTCCGAGGTATCCGATCTGCCGCGTCGGTAGTTGGCTTTGGTGCGACGCGAATTGACAACGATGCACTTTACGGCCAATAAAGAGACATTCGCGATGTCCTCGCCCTTCGGGTCGATGACGCCACGAAACACCAGATCATCCAGATCAAAGCACCCGGGGAGCATCATCGATGTCAGCGACACTTACGGCGGCGCCGGCCGCACGCTCGAATTTCGGACCGATGATGATCATCGGCATGCTGTTTTTCATCTTCGGCTTCGTGACTTGGCTCAACGGGCCGTTGATCACCTTCGTCAAGCTGGCGTTTCAGGTCGACGACTTTTACGCCTTCCTTGTTCCTTCCGCGTTTTACCTTTCGTACTTTTTTCTGTCGCTGCCGGCCTCGTTGGTGCTTCGCCGCACCGGCATGAAGAAAGGCATGGCGCTGGGCCTGTTCGTGATGGCCGTTGGCGCGCTGCTGTTCGGCCAGTTTGTCAGCATGCGCGTCTTTGCCGGCGCGCTCACCGGCCTGTTTGTCATCGGTGCCGGCCTGTCTCTTTTGCAGACCGCGTCGAATCCGTACATCAGCATTCTCGGGCCCATCGACAGCGCGGCGCAGCGCATCGCCTTCATGGGCATCTGCAACAAGGTCGCCGGCATTCTCGCGCCGGTGCTGATCGGCACGCTGGTGCTACACGGCATCGGCGATCTCGATCAGAAGGTCAAGGCCGCCGATCCGGTCACACGTGAAGCGCTACTCAACGAATTCGCCTCGCGCATCCACGCGCCGTACCTGTTCATGGCAGGCGTTCTGGTGCTGCTGGCGATCTGGATTGCGCGCTCC
>CAIKJM010000348.1 GCA_903827735.1 uncultured Rhodanobacter sp.
CAGCAGAATCGTCAGCGCGATTTCGTTCGGCGTCTTGCGGCGCTTGGAACCTTCGACCATCGCAATCATGCGATCGAGAAAGCTCTCGCCCGGGTTGCTGGTGATGCGCACCACCACCCAGTCGGACAGCACCTTGGTGCCGCCGGTAACAGCGCTGCGGTCGCCGCCGGATTCGCGGATCACCGGCGCAGACTCGCCCGTGATCGCGCTTTCGTCGACGCTGGCCGCGCCGACTACCACTTCACCGTCGCCGGGAATCTGATCGCCCGCCATCACCAGCACAAAGTTGCCGGTGCGCAGTTCGCTCGATGGCGTCATCGTGATCGCGGCGTTGCGATCGGCGCTGGCCAGCTTATTGGCGAGTACGTCCTTGCGCGAGCTGCGCAGCGCGTCGGCCTGGGCCTTGCCGCGGCCTTCGGCCAGAGCTTCGGCAAAGTTGGCAAACAGCAGGGTGAACCACAGCCACAGGCTGACCCAGAAGATGAAGGCGGTCGGCGCCTCGCCGTGGCCGGCCAGCGCCTGCACCCACAGCAGGGTCGTCAGCACGCTGCAGACGAACACCACAAACATCACCGGGTTGCGGAACTGCAGCCGCGGCGACAGCTTGCGAAAGGAATCACCGAGCGCGGCAATCACCAGCGCGCGGTTGAAGTTGCTGACGGGCGCGTTGCCCATCGTTTCAGTATGCGAAGTCATGCAATCAGTGTCCCGATAAGATCGATGGCGAGTGCATCAGTGAGCGGACATCAGGTATTCGGCGATCGGCCCCAGGGCCAGCGCCGGCAGAAAGGTCAGCGCGCCGATCACGATCACCACGCAGGCCAGCAGCGTGACGAACAGCGGCGTATGCGTCGGCAAGGTGCCGGCCGTGGCGGGCACGTGACGCTTGGCGGCCAGGGCACCGGCCATCGCCAGCATCGCAATGATCAGCGGGAACCGCGCGAGGAACATGCAGATGCCGAGCAGCACGTTCCAGAACGGCGTGTTGGCCGACAAACCGCCGAACGCGCTGCCGTTGTTGTTGGAGGCCGAGCTCACCGCATAAAGCATTTCGGTGAAGCCGTGCGCGCCGGGGTTGGCCACACCGGCAAAGCCAGCCGGCACCATCACCGCAATCGCCGTGCCGATCACCACCAGGGCGCACGGCAGCAGCACGGCGAGGCTGGCCATTTTCATTTCGTAGGCTTCGATCTTCTTGCCCAGGTATTCCGGCGTGCGGCCGACCATGAGCCCGGCGATGAATACCGCGACCACCGCGAAGGCGAGCATGCCGTACAGACCGCAGCCGACGCCGCCGAAGATCACCTCGCCCAGCTGGATCAGCCACATCGGAATCAGGCCGCCCAGCGGGGTGAACGAGTCATGCATCGCATTGACCGAGCCGTTCGACGCGGCGGTGGTTGCGGTGGCCCACAGGGTGGAGTTGACGATGCCGAAGCGCGTTTCCTTGCCTTCCATATTGCCGCCGGCCTGCAGCGCAGAGGCCGTCTGATCGACATGCAGCGCGTTGAAGGAGGGATTACCCGCCTGCTCGGCCGCCGTGCAGGCGATCAGCAGCGGCACAAAGATCACCAGCATCACCGCCAGCAATGCCCAGCCCTGGCGCTTGTCTTTCACCAGCTCGCCAAAGGTGTAGCAGAGCGCGGCGGGAATCAGCAGGATCGACAGCAGCTCGAGGAAATTGCTGAAGGGTGTGGGGTTTTCGTACGGGTGCGCGGAGTTGACGTTGAAGAAGCCGCCGCCGTTGGTGCCGAGCTGCTTGATCGCGATCTGCGAGGCAGCCGGGCCCATCGGCAGGGTCTGCGTCGAGACTTCGGTCGGCTTCATCACCGGGTTGCCGGCCTTGTCTTTCACCGCGGCGCCGGAAGCGTCCAGCACCGGCTCGCTGACCATGGTGGTTTGCACCACCGGCACGTCGACATAGGACTTGAAGTTCTGCACCACGCCCTGCGACACCAGCAGCAGCGTCAGGACCAGCGACAGCGGCATGAGGATGTACAGCGTGCTGCGCGTCATGTCGACCCAGAAGTTGCCTAGGCCCAGCGCGCTGCGACGGCTGAAGCCGCGGATGATCGCAATCAGCACCGCGATACCCGTGGCGGCCGAGAGGAAATTCTGCACCGCCAGTCCGAGCATCTGGGTGAAGTAGCTCATGGTCGACTCGCCGCCATAGCCCTGCCAGTTGGTATTGCTGGCAAAACTGATCGCGGTGTTGAGGGCCGAGTCGGGCGAGACGGCGGCAAAGTGCTGCGGGTTCAGCGGCAGCCACTGCTGCAGGCGCTGCAGCGCATAGACCACCAGTAGGCCGAGGACGTTGAACACCAGCACGGCCAGCGCATAGCGTTTCCAGCCCATGTCTTCGTCCTGGCGAATGCCGCACAGTCGATAGATCAGCCGCTCCGCACCGCCGCCGAAACGCGTGAGGCGATTGGGGGTGTCGGAAAACACGCTGGCCATGTAGCCACCCAGCGGCTTGACCAGCAGCAGCAGGATGACCAGGAAAAACCCGATCTGGACGAAGTCATTCGTGGTCATTCGAACCACTCCGGCTTGAGAAGTGCCACGCAGAGGTAGCCGGTCAGCGCCACAGCGATCAGCCCGGCGAGGACATAGAGGACATTCATGAGGAGGGACTCAGTAACGTTGCTGAAGAAGCCGCGTCGATCGAGGCAACGGCGGATACGTTTGGCGGGGGCCCGCCGATCACGATTACTTGCGCGGACTCAGTCGGTCGCAGATCAGCAAAAGACCCAGGGTGGCTGCGCACAGCACGATCAGCAGCAGTAGGTAGACGAAATCCATTGGCGCAGGCTCGGTAAAGTAAGGAGCGCACTGTAGGAATTGGCGCATAACAAAGGGGTATCGATTCGGCGCCGGGGCGTAAACAAGCCGTAAAGTTTTTCGCAAGAGCCTGCTGGCGGGGCTTGCCGGTGCTCGCGGCGTCGTGTCACGGCGTAATTACCTGTCGCACCCTATAATTGCGGCACACGCCGATTTGAAGCCTTCATGAACTCGATGCCAGCCGACGCCAGCCGCCCCGCCGACTTTTCCCAAGTGCGTGCTCTCGCCGCTGGCGACATGCAGCGAGTCGACGCGCTGATCCGCCAGCGGCTGTCGTCCGACGTGGTGCTGATCAACCAGATTGCCGATCACATCATCGCCAGCGGCGGCAAACGCCTGCGGCCGATGCTGCACGTGCTGGCCGCCGGGGCCGCCGGCTACCGCGGCGATCAGCACACCAAGCTGGCGGCGATCATTGAGTTCATCCACACCTCGACCCTGCTGCACGACGACGTGGTCGACGAATCGGACCTGCGCCGCGGCCGCAAGACCGCCAACGCGCTGTGGGGCAACGCCGCCAGCGTGTTGGTCGGCGATTTTCTATACTCGCGCTCGTTCCAGCTGATGGTGGAACTGGACGACATGCGCATCATGCGCATCCTGGCCGACACGACCAACACCATCGCCGAAGGCGAGGTGCTGCAGCTGCTCAACATCGGCAACGCCGACGTCAACGAGGCGGCCTACCTTGCGGTGATCGAGCGCAAGACCGCGGTGCTGTTTGCTGCCGCCACCGAGTTGGGCGGCATTCTCGGGGGCCTGCCGGAAAACCAGATCGCCGCGCTGCGCGAATACGGCATGCAGCTCGGCTATGCGTTCCAGATCGCCGACGACCTGCTCGACTACGTCTCCGACGCCGACACCCTGGGCAAAAACATCGGCGACGACCTAGCCGAGGGCAAGCCCACGCTGCCGTTGATTTACGCCCTGGAAAAATCCACGCCCGAGCAGGCGCAGTCGTTGCGCCACGCGATCGAACACGGCGGCCTGGATTCGCTGGACCGCATCATCGCCGCCATCCGCGACTCCGGTGCGCTGGAACGCACGCATCAGCGCGCCGTCTTTCATTCCGATGCGGCCGGCGCCGCGCTGCAGGTGCTACCGGATTCAGCACATCGCGATGCGCTGCTGGCTTTGGCGGCTTATGCGGTGGAGCGCACGCACTAGCCAGCCAGCTTCTTGGCCGGCTCGGTCCGCGTGAGCACGACTGAGCTGTCGACCGATCCAACGTCGGCACTTCACTCGTAACGATTCTTGGGCA
Source organism: uncultured Rhodanobacter sp. (assembly GCA_903827735.1). Lineage (GTDB taxonomy): Bacteria > Pseudomonadota > Gammaproteobacteria > Xanthomonadales > Rhodanobacteraceae > Rhodanobacter. Next base: position 4,103 of record CAIKJM010000348.1, read on the forward strand.
GCGCGTCGAGCACCTGCTGGAAGCTGCGAGCGGGCTCGTCATAGGCGATCAGCACCATCTGCAGCTGGTACCAACCATAAGCCAGTGGATCGGCGCCCAGTTTCTGGTAGTTGTCGGTGAAATAGGTTTTCTTATCGATGCCGGCGGGTACCGGGTTCGGCAGGTGCGCCTGGATGCTGCGGAAGTCCCTGACCAGCTTGGCGAGGTATTGCGGATCATGCTCGCGGTACCAGTCCACGGCGATCCGGTTGGCCGCCACCTCTCTTTCCCACATGTGGCCGGCCTCGTTTTTGGCGATCACGCTCATTTCGCCGTTAGGAAGTCCGGCGATGGCCTGGCTGGCCATCCAGTGACCCAATTCATGGACGAAGAAAAAGCGGTGGAACATGTCATCGAAAAGCGCTTTGCCGGTCGGCTGATCGGTGGTGTATGCGGCCCACTGATTCCATATGCTCTGCATCGGTGCGGGCAGGTCGGCAAACTGCGCCTCATGCACGGTCTGGTCGCCGTAACTGAAGTACGAGACGCCCATGCCGGCATCGAGCATCACTTTCGGTGGAGCAAACGCGGGGTAGCCGGGGACGTGAACCTGCGCTTCCACCTGCGAGGCCAGTGCGCGCAGGGCGACGAGTGTGGGATCGCTGTCGGGTACGGCCGCCGTGGATTTCGGGGTTGCCGTGACGGGTTCCATCATCTGCAGATGCGCTAGCCACCGACCACGCTCGAAAGAATAAACCGTGGTGGAAAGCACATGATTCTGGATGCCTGCGCCGTTGACGACGCCTGAATAGCGCACGTCGGCGAGAACGTAGCCCGAGGTGGGCGAGAGGACGACGGCCTTGGGATTCTTGTAGTCAATCGAAAAGTCCCGCATCACCCTGACCTGGTCGACGTCCTCTTGGCGAGAGTGGATAGTCCCGAATTCGATGTCGACATAGTCGGGAGCCAGCATGTGCTGGTACTTCTCGACGTCCGGGCGTGGTCCCGTGGTGACGTCGAAGAGGGCCCGATCGGCGGCGATCAGTTGCTGCTGTAGGTCGGCCTGCTGAGGCGCCGGGGCGAGATCGGACGGCGCGGCAAACGCTACCGATCCCGCCGCTGGTGCAAACAAAACTAGCGCTGTGGCAACGTGCAAGAGCGAACGCTTTATTTTCATCACTTCCCCCCGGTGAATGCTCGTACATCGCCATCGTTGACGACGGCGAGATTTGGCGTGCTCCGCCAGATTAGTGGCACTCACCAACGCTGGTCTTTCTGAATCCTGCTAATCTTTTTCCGGGGTGTATCTCTTGATTACCTTACGGAGTGGCCGGATGGACGCACCTGCCGTGGTGATGACACGCGTGCCGCCGTGGTTCGAGGACAAGGTGGCGCAGCGCCGGCTGCATTCCGCCTTCGTCGTGGAGCAATCGTGCTTTGGCCCGATGGCCGATATGACACCAGGCATGCCGTTTCACCATTTCGGCCTGCGGCTTGACCGCGAGCCGTTGAGCATGGGTTGGGACATGGACGGTCACCGCAGCGGCACATCGTTGCCGCCGGATCACGTCTCCATCATTCCTGCGGGCGCTTCGGCCAAGGTCTGGTGGGATCGCCCGGTGGATTTCGCCTGCCTGTATTTCACGCCGGCTGCGCTGAGCGACGCGCTCGGTAAAGAGCACATCGGGGTGCGAGGCGACGTCGCGCCAGCCATTGGACAATCATCGCCGACGCTGAGCTTTCTGATGCGCGCGATGCATGCAGACATGCTGGCCGGCAGCCCCTATGGAGCTCTGGTGGGTGAATCCATTTTCGTCAGCTTTGCCGCCGCCGTCGGCGGGGCTGGCGAGGGATTTTCGCGAAAATCGGGGTGCACACCGATAGATTGGCGTATCCGCCGCGCGATGGATTACGTCCATTCTAACTTTCGCGAGCCGATGGATCTGGCGTCCATTGCCCAAGCTTCCGCCACCAGCGCGTTCCATCTTTGCCGCTCGTTTCGCGCCGCGATGGGGTGCTCGCTCTGGCAGTACGTGACGCGAGTCCGCGTCTATGCCGCCAGAGCACGGATGGAACGAGAACCCACCAGCACGCTCACGCATATCGCCATGGCATCAGGCTTTGACAGCTACTCCGGCTTTATCGCGGCATTCAAGGCGTCGTGCGGCATCACGCCGAGCCGTTATCGGCGCCAGACGCCGCTCACGCAAAAAGATCGTCTCTAATGGGCGCATCCGTCATTTACGGCGGCCTGAGAAACGAAACTTCTTGAGCCCTGAAACCAAAGTCCCTCAACCCTGATCCAGCAGCACATATTTACGGCAATGCTCGAGATAGCCTCGCTCGTGTTCGGCGACCAGATCGACCACGCTGGACCATAGCCACGAGGGCGCATCGAGGGTCTTGGAGCGGTTGCGCTGCAGCTCTTTGCGCCAGGCGCGGCGGGTTTTCGCGTCCATCTGCCGGCAGTGTGCGTGACCGACGACGCTGGCCAGGAAGCGTGCCGCCTTGATGGCTTCCTCCTCGTCGAGATGCTCGATCTCAAGCTTCAAATCCTGCGGCAGCAGCTCGCGGATGATCACCGGCGTATCCAGCAGCGTCGCGCTGCGCATGCGATCGCCCAGCGCCGGTGAAAGATGCCGCGCGCCTTCGACGACACGACGCGCCTGATCGCGCGGCATTACGACACCGCTCGCATGCGGCGCAGCGGCCTTGTTGGCTTGCTTGATATCGATCAGGCAGAGGTCGTCGCCGTTGACGTCGCCGCCGTCGACATCCAGCAGCACCGCGTAGCGCAGCTTGCCCAGCGAGCTGCAGCCTTTGCGCCAGTAGGCCGCGTCTAGCACCTTGACGCGCGAGCCATCGGCGCGATGGTTGATCTGCGTCACCAGCTCATCCAGCGCTGGCGTGCTGAACAGCTCTTCGATCGCCTTGCGCTCGTCTTTCGCCAGCGGCCAGAAGCGCTTGCCCAGCGGAATGATCGGCTTGGGATCGTCGATGCGTTCGCGCGCCAGCTGCTTCCAGGTGCGCTTCATCGCTTTTTTCATCACCAGCTTCACCGCCTGCGGCTTTTCCGGATGCGGCTCGTCGTTCTCGGGGAACGCCGATTCGTAACCTTCCATCAAGGTCTCGATCATGCGCACCGTGGTGATGCCCGGCAGGTCCGAGCCGCGCGCCGCGGTGGCCAGCGACAGGCCCAGGCGGATCAGATCGTGCGCGGGATTGCCGATCACCGTCTGATCGAGGTCGCGGATCTGTACCTGCACCCGGCCTTCGGTATCGGCCAGCGGGCCGAGATTGCCGAGATGGCAGTCGCCGCAGATCCACACGGCCGGCCCCTGCGGAATCGACCAGCTGTGGTTCGCCTCCAGCCACTGATAAAACCGCACGGTGGCGCCGCGGACGTACGCGTGTGCCGACGCCGCCATCTTGGCATTCTGCAGCGCGCGCAATACCGCTGCGCGATCTTCGACCCTTACTGCACCCTTGCTGGCTTTCATCAATGCTTCCGAAGAGTCGACCGAGTGGTCGATAGAGTAAACGTTAGGGCTGGTTGGCGAACGATTCGCGCAGCCAGTCGTGCATCAGGCGGTAGCTGCGCTGCGCGACTTTTTCGTCGTAGCGGCAGCCGGCGGAATTCTCGCCTTTCTCGGTGAAGCAATGCACGGCGTGGCCAATCACCACAAACTGCCAGTCGGCCGGGCTGCCGCGCATCTCGTCCATGAACTTGTCGGCGTCGGGCATCGTGCTCTTGTCGTCCGCACCGTTCATCGCCAGCACGCGCGCCTTGATGTTTTTGCCCAGCGCGGGATTGTCGGTCGTCAGACCGCCGTGGAACGACACCACCGCTTTGACATCGGCGCCGCTGCGCGCCAGGTCGAGCACGGCCGAGCCGCCGAAGCAGAAACCGATGGCGGCCAGATTATTCAGATCGATCGGCGCACTGCCGGCCTGCGCCTTCAGCTGCGCCAGCGCTTCGTTGATGCGCTTACGCATGAGTTCGCGATTGCCGTATAGCGGCTTGACGGCGGCCATCGCCTGATCGGCGTTGCCCTGCGTGGGACGCACATTCGCGCCGTACATGTCGGTGAGCAGGATCACGTAATCCTTGCCGGCAATCATCTCGGCCTTTTGCACGGCCATGTCGTTGATGCCGTACCAGTTCGGCACCATCACCAGGCCCGGCCGTTTGGCTTTGACCGCATCGTCGTACACCAGCACACTGTGGAAGCGGGTGCCGTCTTGGGTCCACTCGACCGGCTTATTGACCATCTTGGCCTGAGTCGCCATAGCGACGGTGCAAAGGACGAGCGCGCAGCAAAGTCGAACGAGTCGCATGACGAAATCCTCGGTGCGTTGATGGGAAATATGTCGCTTCAAAACGGCCGTTGAACCATGCGCCTGGCGCGGATCAAACCCCCGCCGCGTGATCGGCAATTCGGCGTTTGATGGGCGAAAGCGTGTCTAGCAGCCGAACGCCCAGCCCCCGTGCAGCAACTAGCGGCGTCGACTGCCACGCATAGATACGTGCCAGCGCGTCAAGGCCGAGTGCATCGAGCGTATCCGCGCTGCGCCGGCGCCGCGCGTATTGCCGCAGCACGTGTTGGGCGCCGATATCTCGACCGGCCTTGCGTGCCGCCACCAGGGTGTCGCGCAGCTCGGCGACGTCGCGCAGGCCAAGATTGACGCCCTGCCCCGCCAACGGATGCACGGCGTGCGCCGCATCGCCGAGCAGCACGAACCGTTCGGCCTGATAGCTCCGGGCCAGCTGCAGCTTCAGCGGGAAAGCGGCGCGAACGGACGTTGCCGTGATCCGACCCAGTCGAAAATCGCTGGCGATACCCAGTTCTCCTAGAAACGCGTCATCGTCCAGCGCCAGCACGCGCCGCGCTTCATCCTCCGGCAGCGACCACACCAGCGAGCTGCGGCCGTCGGCAAGCGGCAGCAGGGCCAGCGGGCCGGTCGACAGAAAGCGCTGCCACGCGGTGTTTTCGTGCGGCCGCTCGGTCTGCAGGTGCGCGACCACGGCGCTTTGTCCATAGTCGCGGCCGCGCGTGGCGATGCCTGCCAGCTGGCGCAGCGGCGAGGCCGCGCCGTCGGCGGCAACCAGCAGACCGGCGCTGAGCGATTCGCCGTCGGCAAGTTCGAGCTGGATACGATCCCAGCGCGCCTCGAAGGCCTGCACCTGGGCGGGGCAGAGCCGGCGGACGCCAGCGGATTCCAAGGCCTGCCACAGCGTCCATTGCACCAGAGCGTTTTCGACGATGTAACCGAGCTGCTGGCGGCCTTCGCTGGCGGCGTCGAAGGAAATCGACGCGCCGCTTTCCGCATCCCATACGCGCATGTGCGCATACGCGCAGGCACGCGCTTGACGAATGGACGTCCAGACGTCCAGATCGTCGAGCAGCTTGATCGACGATGCCGCTAGGCCGACAACGCGCAGATCGACCTCGTTATTTACCTGCCACGGCTCCGGCGCACGCGCCTCGAGCAGCGCCGTGGCAAACCCGGCGCGAGCCAGGCTCAGCGCAGCGGCCGCGCCGACCATGCCACCACCGACCACCGCCACATCGAGTGTCGGCGGACGGCGGCGAGGCGAAACATCAGGCAAGGATGCACTCATGGCATCTGCTCCAGCACCGCCAGCGGCGGCTCGCCGCGAAAGCCCATGCCGCGCATGGCCATGGCATCGCGCAGCGGCGGCAGGCGGTCGAACGCCAGCAGAGCCAGCGAGCGCAGCGGCGCGATCAGCGGCTGCGGCAGACAGGCCAGGCGCACGAGGCTGTGACTCATCGCAATCGTACCTTCGCGATCCGGTGCGCGACGCGCCGCATAGCTGGCGAGCAAATCCGCCGAGCCCGGATCGTTTGATGGAGCAACCAACTCGGCCAGCGTCAGCGCGTCGCGCAGCCCGAGGTTGAATCCCTGCGCGCCGATCGGATGCACGGTCTGCGCGGCATTGCCTACCAGCACGGCGCGCGGTGCGGTCAGCGATTGCGCGGTCAGCGCGCGGATCGCATACGGATGTCGCTTGCCCGGTCGGCTGAGTCGACCCAGCCGCCAGCCGAAGCGCTGCTGGGCGAAATCGATAAAGCCGGCGTCATCCAGCGATGCAATGGCGTCAGCCTCGTTCGCTGCCACGGTAATGACGAGCCCGCAGCGGCGCTCGGCCAGCGGGAGCACGGCAACCGGACCGCTGTCGGCAAACCGCTCGTACGCGCGGTTGCGGTGCTCACGCTCAGGTGTGATGGTGCAGACAAACAATGTCTGCTCGTAATCGTGCCGCTCGGCGTCGATGCCCAATCGGGTGCGTACGAAGGATTCCGTGCCGTCGGCACCGACCAGCAGCGATGTCTCGATGACCTGCACGCCCTGGGCCGTTTTGATCTCGGCACGCCAGCCGCCGGCTGTCGGCTTCAGCGCCACCAGGCTGGCCGGGGCGAGCCGCGTGAGCTGCGTGCACTCGTCCAGCCGGCGCAGCAGCGCGGCGCCGAGTTCGCGCGCGGGCAAGGTCCAGCCCAGGGCATCGACGCCCTGGCGGTCCGCATCGATGCGCGCGCTGCCGAATTCGCCGGACCGACTGACGTGAATGTGCTCGATCGGGTTGGCGCGCGCCGCGGCGTGTCGCCACACCCCAATGGCGTCGAGCCCGTTGACGGTGGCGCGGGCCAGGGCGAGATTGCGCTCGTCGTAGCTGGGCTGCGCGTCGGCGCGCGGCGCCGCGGCCTCGACCAGCGTGGCGGCAACGCCCGCCGCATCTAGCGCAATGGCCAGACTGGCGCCGACCAGTCCGCCGCCGATGATCAGCACAGTGTTTCGGCTGGATGAAAGATAGGCGGTGACATTCATTCGGAGATGATACCCGTTCGACCGGACCGGATTGCGGCCGGTGGGCTAGACTATCGGTCTAATCTGACCCGTATAAAACGATCTCACGGAGCAACGCATGGCCAAGACCCACACCCA
>CAIKJM010000349.1 GCA_903827735.1 uncultured Rhodanobacter sp.
CAAAGCCATGACCGCGCCTGATGGCGTGGTGCGCATTCCGCTCAACGAATCGAACGATCCGAAGTCGCAGATCAACGAATACCTCGACGCGTACAAAGGCGAGGGCATTCAGCACATCGCCTGCTTTACCGACGATATTTACGAGACGGTGGAGAAGATGCGCGCGCAGGGCGTCGAGTTTCTCGACACCCCTGATACGTATTTCGACGTGATCGACCTGCGCGTGCCGAACCATGGCGAAGATGTGCCGCGCCTGCGCAAGAACAAGATCCTGATCGACGCCGATAAAGAAACCAAGCAGCGCAAGCTGCTGCAGATATTCACCCAGAACAACATCGGTCCGATCTTTTTCGAGATCATCCAGCGCAAAGGCAACGAGGGCTTCGGCGAAGGCAATTTCCAGGCGCTGTTCGAGAGTATCGAGCGGGACCAGGAGCGTCGCGGCGTGCTGTAATTCCTGGTTCGCCACAAGCGGCGGCGCTGCCGTCGTTTGGCCTTCCTTTTTTGGCGCCGCGCGCCGTCTAAACCAGGATTATTGACCATGAATTACCAGTCCGGCTTCGGCAATGAATTCGCTACCGAAGCGCTGCCCGGCACGCTGCCGGAGGGACAGAATTCGCCGCAGCGCGTGGCGCACGGCTTGTACGCCGAGCAGCTGTCGGGCACAGCCTTCACTGCGCCGCGTCACGGCAATCGCCGCAGCTGGCTGTACCGCATTCGTCCGGCCGCCGTGCACGAGCCGTTTGCGCCGCTGCCGCATGCCACTTTGCACAACCGCTTCGATGAAGCGCCGGCCACGCCGAATCAGTTGCGCTGGAATCCGCTGCCGATGCCGGAGGCGCCGACGGATTTCATCGATGGACTGGTCACGCTGGCCGGCAACGGCGGCGCCGATGAACAGGCGGGCGTGGGTATCCACATCTACACGGCCAACCGCTCCATGCAGGGGCGTTTTTTCTACAGCGCCGACGGCGAGCTGATGATCGTGCCACAGCTCGGCAAGCTGAGACTGGCCACCGAGCTTGGCGTGATCGATATCGAGCCGCAGGAGATCGCGGTGATTCCACGCGGCGTGCGGTTTCGTGTGGAGCTGCTTGACGCCGAAGCGCGCGGTTACGTTTGCGAGAACTTCGGCGCCTTTCTGCGCCTGCCGGATCTGGGCCCGATCGGTTCGAACGGTCTGGCCAACTCGCGCGACTTCCTGACCCCGCACGCGGCGTACGAAGACGTCGATGGCGACTTCGAACTGGTCGCCAAATTCCAGGGCGCGCTGTGGTCGGCTAAGATCGATCATTCGCCGCTGGACGTGGTGGCCTGGCACGGCAACTACGCGCCGTACAAATACGACCTGCGACGCTTCAACGCGATCGGCTCGATCAGCTTCGATCATCCCGATCCGTCGATCTTCACCGTGCTCACCTCGCCGAGCGATACGGTTGGCACAGCGAACATGGATTTTGCGATCTTTCCGCCGCGCTGGCTGGTGGCGCAGCACACGTTCCGGCCGCCGTGGTTCCATCGCAACGTAGCAAGCGAATTCATGGGCCTTATCGCCGGCGTCTACGACGCCAAGGCCGAGGGCTTTGTGCCGGGCGGTACGTCGCTGCACAACTGCATGAGCGGCCACGGGCCGGACGCGGCCACGTTCGAGAAGGCATCGTCGGCGGATCTATCCAAGCCGAACGTCATCGAAGGCACGATGGCCTTCATGTTCGAAACGCGCAAGGTCATCCGCCCGACGCGGCAGGCGCTGGATTTGCCGCAGCTGCAGGGCAACTATTACGAATGCTGGCAGGGCATCGCCAAACACTTCGATCCTTCTAAGGCGTAAGCCGCCAACCATTAGCGAGAGAGAGCGACATGAAGCTGGGAAGTCTCAAGGAAGGCGGTCGCGACGGCACGCTGATCGTGGTCAGCCGCGATCTGACCAAGGCCGTTAAAGCGGGAGGCATTGCCAACACGCTGCAGGCCGCGCTGGACGACTGGTCGAACAGCGCGCCGCGCCTCAACGCGCTGTATGAGCAGCTCAACGGTGGCGAAGCCAGCGACAGCTTTGTGCTCGACATGAGCCTGCTGGCGTCGCCGCTGCCGCGCGCTTACGAATTCGTTGACGGTAGCGCCTACCTGCCGCACGTCGAGCGCGTGCGCAAGGCGCGCGGTGCCGAGGTGCCGGCAAGCTTCTACACCGATCCGCTGATGTATCAGGCGACCAGCGCGGGCTTTCTCGGTCCGCGCGATCCGGTGATCGTGCCGAGTGAGGCTTACGGTATCGATCTGGAAGCCGAAGTCGTCGTGGTGACCGACGATGTGCCGATGGCGCTGACGGTAGCGCAGGCATCCGAACATATCCAGCTGATCGGGCTGGTCAACGACGTCAGCCTGCGGGGACTGATTCCTGGCGAGCTGGCCAAAGGCTTCGGCTTCCTGCAGAGCAAACCGCGCTCGGCGCTGTCGCCGGTGCTGGTCACGCCCGACGAACTCGGCGATGCCTGGCAGGGCGACAAGCTGCACCTGCCCATGCGCACGTGGTTGAACGGTGCGTGGTTTGGCGAGCCCGAGTGCGGCGACGACATGCAGTTCAGCTTTGCCGAGCTGGTGGCGCACGCGGCAAAAACCCGGCCGCTGACCGCCGGCACCATCGTCGGCTCGGGCACCATCGCCAACCAGGACACCAGCAAAGGCGCCTCCTGCCTGGCCGAGCAGCGCACCGTGGAAACGCTGCGCGACGGCGAAGCAACGACGCCCTTTTTGAAGTTCGGTGACAGCCTGCGGATTGATGTTACCGATGCGGAAGGTGTCAGCATCTTTGGCGCCATCGAGCAACGTATCGCGCCGCTGAAATCATGACGCGGTCGAACTGACCCAGCGCGCGGCGGTTGGGATAGGCGCGGGTCGGGCCGACGCGGTATCGTGACGGCCCCTTTCCCTTCGTTCTCCATCGCACAAGGAAAACCTCATGTCCCAAGTGACTCTCCGCGGCAACCCGATCAAGGTCGACGGCACCTTTCCCTCCACCGGCAGCAAGGCGCCGGCGTTTAAGCTGGTCGGCAAGGACCTCGCCGACGTCACGCTGGCCAACTTCAGCGGCAAGCGCAAGGTGCTGAATATTTTCCCCAGCGTCGATACGCCCACTTGCGCCGCGTCGGTGCGTCATTTCAACGAATCCGCCAGCCAGCTCGACAACACCGTTGTGCTGTGCATTTCGGCGGACCTGCCGTTCGCCCAGGCGCGCTTCTGCGGTGCCGAAGGCCTGGACAACGTGGTAACGCTGTCCACGCTGCGCGGGCACGAGTTCATCAAGGACTACGGCGTCGCCCTCGCGGAGGGTCCGTTTGCCGGCCTGACCGCGCGCGCGGTTGTGGTGCTGGATGAGCAGGACAAAGTAATCCACACC
>CAIKJM010000350.1 GCA_903827735.1 uncultured Rhodanobacter sp.
AATGGTCAGCTTGTCGGCGGCGTGCCACTCGTATTCGGCGTAGAGCTGGGTCGTGCGCATGCGATCGTTCATGGTGTACTTGAACGGTCCGCTGTACACGCCCTTGGCGTTGAACGAGCCGTAGATCGGCTGGCCCGGCTTGACGTCGATGGCGCCGCCGCGGTTGTAGTCGATAGCGATGCTGCTGCGGTCGTTGCTGGTGAACTCGTACCAGCCGCCGGTGCGGAACTGGCCGTAGTCGTCGGTATGGGTCAGCTCGAACGTATCGCCGAAGGCACGGTATTTGTTGATCTTGATGTAGCCGCCGATATCCGTCGGCGAGGTTGTGGTGCCGACTTTGGGGCTTTCGTGGCTGGTGTTGCTGTACGCGTAGGTATAGAGCTTGTCGTCCAGCTCCCAGTTGTCCGGCAGGCGGCTGTGTACGCCGATGTATTCCAGATCGGTTTCCTTGGTCTGGTAGTTGTAGCAGGCGCAGTTGGTGCTCTTGGGGTCGTTGTTCAAACCGAAGTTGCGGCCCAGCGTGGCGATCTGCTGCAGGGTCAGCGAGCTGAGGTTGGGATTGTTGAAGCGGATGTAGTTGTAGTTGCTGAGAAAGGTGATCTCCGTGCTGTCGCCGACGGGCTGCACGTACTTCACGTAGCCGGTCTTGCGCGAGGAGTCGCTGTCCGTCTTGGCCGTGTCGGTGGTGAGGTATTGCGCGCTGGCGATCAGCTTGCCGCCATTGTCGAAGGTGCCCGAGTTGAGCTCCAGATGAGTAAGCGAGGTACCGTAGCTGCCGTAGGTCTGCGAGGGTATGAACGAGAACGTGTCGCGCGCATCCTTCGAGCTCAGTGCCACCGTGCCGCCGAAGGTCGCCTCGCCGATCGTGCTGGCGTTGCCCGGGCCGCGATCGATCAGCACCTGGCCGATCATCTTGGCCGGGAAATAGCTGCTGGTGTGATGGCTGAAGTCGTTGGTGTCGCCGAACGGGATGCCGTCGTAGGTCACGTTATAGCTGTTGTCGTTGAAGCCTCGCAGGGTCATCTGCTTCGACTCGCCCAGGCCTGGGCCTGCCGGGCTGACGTTGGTGACACCGGGCGAGATCGCGGCGATGGTGGCGTAGTCGGCGGTCGGCGAAACGTGGTTGCTGATCCAGTCCAGGCCGATGATCGACTGCGGCTGGGTAATGGTCAGGTCCGCCTGCGTTGGCGCCTGGGTCAGCGCAGAGGTGCTGGTGTTGCCGCGCACTTCCACTTCCTCGAGCTGCTTGGGCGGCGTGACGGGCAGGGCGGTGACATCCGCCGGCGCCGTCGCATTCGGTGCCGCATCTGTGGCAAACACGTTGCCGCTCAGCGACAGCCCCGTCACAAAAATCCAGCCCAGGGGTGCCATGCTCTGGCGCAGACTGCGGATCAAAGGGCGCAGCGCCAACGAGCGGGAGCGGTGCGGCAGAGCGCTGAATCGACTTGGCATACGAACCTGCACGGTAGTGGGAATAGTCCGCTAGCGTGATCAGGCCATATGACAGTTCTGCGGCAGCCGCGTGTAGCGCGACCACCGTTTTCTTAGTTTTGTCTTAGAGCATGCGCTTAGGCGCCAAAAGCCGCGCGGCATAGTCTCCGATGGCTCGCCGCGGACGACGTATTCATGCCAGGACTCGGCTCAATCAGAAACCGCCAAAATGCACTCGCCTGCGCCAAAGCTGCGGCAGCAGACGGAAAATATCGAGACCTGGTTCGACTGCACAGCCGGCGCCAGTAAACCTTCCAGAAAGCCGCTGAAAAAGACGCAGCCGGATTGACCGCTCTCGCTGCAGATAGGGCTGTCGTGGATATGCAGCTGCTCGGCCTGTTGATCGACCTGCACCAGCAGCCGGAGTGACGGCATGCCGACGCGCTCGATCGCCTCAAGCAATCCAAGCCCGCGGCTCGAGCCGTGGTCGCATTCGAATATCGACGCGCCCAGGCGCTGTCCCGCCAGCAGCAGCGAAGACGCACGGGCGGCTTCGGCTACCGAATCTTCCAGCTTCCGCAGACGGGGGAAAACGTCCGGGTAGTCGCTCAGCAACTTGGGCAGCATCTTGTCGACGGACGTGACGTCGGGGCCGAGCGGGATCATTTCGATGAAGGGTTCGAGCGGACGTGCTATGGGCGCTGGCGCTGGCGCCGGTACAACGGCAAGCGGGATATCGGCGGCCATCGCCTGCGCATAGTCCGGTTCGGTCGATAGCTCGACGGCGGTGAGGAGTTCGGACTCTTGGGCTGCGTCGATCGTCTCCACGGCAGGCGCGGGCGCTTCGACAGCCGTGGGTTCGACAGGCGACTCGGTGACCGGGGCGACGGGCTGATACGCGATGCGGCGCGTGGCGGCGAAGTGCGGCTTCTGCACGCCCTCTTCGAACGCCGAGATCTGGTAGCTGATGATGCGCTCCTGCGCATCCATCGCCGCCGCCAGCGCGCGCTGCTTACGCTCCGGTCCACGTACCACCATCGTCAGCAGCACGCCGTGGGGGTCATCGGCCAAACGCTGCCGTAGCTTGGCGTGTTGCTTGATGACGCCGCGAATGTCGTCGGCGTGCAATCGCCACGGCTGCTCGTCGTCGGGCATCAGCGCCACCAGGAAAGAATTGTTGGTCGTCATCGCCTGCATCGT
>CAIKJM010000351.1 GCA_903827735.1 uncultured Rhodanobacter sp.
AGAGGTTGACGCCTCTTGGACATTTCCGCGAGCAGGATGCGCGCATTACTACAGGCGTCGCCTAGGAAGTTGTCATGTCTACCGTTCGATTTTCGATTTCACTCCCCGATGAAGCGCATTCGTCCATCGAAGTAAGTGTTGAGCAATTGGGCCAGCCGTCCGTCGCCGTATCGGTCACCGTCCCCGATGGCAACACGGTGATCACCGATGCACAGGAATCGAAACTGCGCCTCGTTGGCAAGGGTGCGCCGACCGTCAACGACGAATACGCGCTGGGTGGCTACGCAGGCATTTAGTGGGTGTCAGCATCGGCCATAGCGCCGTCACAGTCTCTTGGCATGGATTGCTCGAACGTATGCGAAATGGCGCGCCGCCAGGCGTGCCGACCTACGGCGAAGGCGAGTCCGAGCATTCCATGAGGGCAGATTATGGTCGTTGAAGAGCTATCGTCCGAAGAGCGATTCGTTTTAAGCCAGATCAGTTGGCGCTTGTTGATGAAACTGCAGCCTGAGGAAGAGGCCGTGTGTAAGCGCCTTGAGGCCGAGGGCTTGCTCAACAAGGTGGCCAATGGCCGCTGGGAGCTGACCGCCGCAGGGCGATTTCGCGCGGCCTGCGGGTGCTGATTGCGGATTCCCTAACGCTTTGTAGTCAGGCGGTGCGAATAATCTCGGAGCCTTCCGTTCCGTATGCTTTCGAGCATAAGCCGCTGCAATCGATCGTCCCGCCGTCCCGCCGTCCCGCCGTCCCGCGCCGCCTCCGCGTAGGCAACGCACACGCTATTAAACCTGTTCAACACTCTCGACCACGCGCGGACGCATGGGCACGCGTTCAACGGGCGGCAGCGCCGCTGGGGACAGCGGCTGAGTTGGATTGGTCCGTCCCAGCGTAATGTTCTTGGACGCCCGGACATAGCGGTTGGCGTAGGTCCAGATTTCGCCGGTATCGGTGATCAAAACGACCCAGTACAGATCCGACTCCGGGCCGTAGTCGAGCATCAGGTGCGCGAAACCTTCGCCCTTGGGCGTGTTCATGGGAATGGGTGGGTTGAGCTGGATCATGAAAATTCTCCGGGTTTTCGCGACGATCTGCCCGCAGCGGTGAATGCGCCGAGAAGCTATTGCATGGACGCGTTTGACAGCAATGCGGCTGCGGCAGCATGAAGCACCCGCCTTCACCACCGATGAAAAGTCGGGTGTGAAGATCGTGCTCTTTCAAACAACCGTCACTGTGTTTTTCGCGCGGTATCAGAAGGCGCCGAGTTGCCGCCCTCGTTTTGTTCGTGCAAGGAATCGCGTTCCACGCATTAGCTGACAGCAGAACAACGACAGTCGTGCCACAGGCGCTGCGCAACTAGTGCAGCTGCGCGCGCCCGGGCTTGCGGGGGGTGAAACGTCGTTCTTTATGGACGGCTCACGGCTGACCCGTTCCGCCAGCGGCGCCATAGATCTGGCCGTTGGCATAGCTTCCGTGGTTATCGGCGAGCAGCACATAGATGCCGGCAAGTTCAGCGGGTTGCCCGGGACGACCCAGCGGCGTGGTGGCACCAAACTTCTCCAGCTTCTCCATGGTGGCGCCGCCGGACACTTGCAGCGGGGTCCAGATCGGACCCGGTGCGACGCCGTTGACCCGCACGCCCTTGGGGCCGAGCTGCTTGGCCAGCGACTTCACGAAATTCATCGTCGCCGCCTTGGTCTGCGCGTAGTCGTACAGATTAGCGCTGGGGTCGTACGCCTGTTCCGAGGTCGTCGCGATGATCGACGAACCCTTGGGCATATGCGGCAACGCTTCTTTGATGATGTAGAAGGGCGCGTAGATGTTGGTCTTTATTGTTTGATCGAACGCGTCGTCGGTGAGGTCGAGTATCGACTCGCACTGCTGCTGGCGTCCCGCGTTGCTGACCAGAATATCGAGGCCGCCCAGCGCCTGAACGGCATCGCGCACCAGCTTGCGGCAGAAATCCGCGTCGCGCAGGTCGCCGGGAATCAAGACGGCCTTTCGCCCGGCGTCGCGTATGAGCTTGGCTACCTCTTGCGCATCGGGCTCTTCCGTCGGGTAGTAATTGATGGCGACGTCTGCACCTTCACGCGCATACGCGATCGCCGCGGCGCGGCCCATGCCCGAGTCGCCACCGGTAATGAGTGCCCTACGCCCAAGCAATCGACCGCTGCCTTTGTAGCTCGTCTCGCCGTGGTCGGGACGCGGATTCATGCGGCTAGCCAGACCAGGCCACGGTTGTTTCTGCGCCTGAAAAGGCGGCTGCGGATATTTGGTCCCTGGGTCGACCAGCGGCGCTGCCGACGGAATCGCACCGCCTTTGGTGAGGCTATCGCTGGAAAACGCCGGGCCGGCAACAGCGGCAGCAAGACCGATGCCTGCGCCTCCGAGTAGGCTGCGGCGTTTGAGGTCGGTTTCATTATCGGTAGACATGGCGTGCTCCGGCGGGATGGCTAATGGGAAGGCCGCGGTTCGGTCTCTTTCGCGTGCTTGCAACCACCGTGTTCTCGCCGCCGTGAACAGCCAGAGAATCATTTGCATGGTTGTCATTGACGATGTGGGTATCGCCGAGTTCCAACATCGAAGAACCTCTTCTCGCACATTCACGTTCTCCGTCTCGGCTGCCGCTGTGCCTGCAGCGCGAGGAGCCGCAGAGAAGTAAAGGGCTCAACAGACGAGGTCGCGCTTTCCTGCTACCTTTTCGCCGCGTTATGCAGCCAAGGACGTTTCGATATGACGGCTCCCTTTTTTGGCGGATGCGCCTGCGGCGCGATTCGGTACGTGTGTTCACGCGCTCCCGTCGCGATGCTCAATGGCCATTGTCTGGACTGCCAGCGTTCCAGCGGCGCGCCGTTCGCTTCCGGCTTCATCGTCGCGGAAGCAGACCTGCAGGTGAGGGGTATGCCGAAAACGTATTCGCTGCGCGCGAGCAGCGGCGCGCTGGCCACCCGCAGCTTCTGCCCGCAATGCGGCTCGCCCTTGTTCACGCGCGGCGAGGCCAACGCGACATTCCTGTCCGTGCGCTTTCCCACGCTGGACGACACGTCGGCGTTTCAACCGATGCTGGACATCTGGACGGCCCGTGCGCAACCCTGGGTTTGCTTCAGTCAGGCCATTCCGCACTATCCTCAGACACCTTGACTCCGCCATTTGCAATGGGTCACCCATGCCTTGCTGAGTGCGCACGGCATCGCCGCCGCTCCACTCCCGTCCATGGCGACACATGCCAACACATTCAGCGCACGAAATAGCCGTGGCCTATCTCGCCAGATTCCGAAGCAAAGGCTCCGAGTTCGATTGGGCGTTCGACTCGGTGTTGGACATGACATTCGATGATCGCTGGGAGGATCTCTGGCAGTTCATACTCGCGTTTTCCCGACTGCCCGAGGCGATTGAGCCAGACGCCATGGCGTTTTTTGCTGCAGGTCCGCTTGAAGATCTCATTTGCCAAGCCGGGCCGGCCTACGTCGATCGCGTCTTGGAAGAAGCAAAGCGAAATCCACGACTGGGCCGCCTGCTCACCGGCGTATGGGGTTATTCGGCCGACCCAGCGGTGTGGGACAAAGTGGTTCGATTCTGTCAGGCCTTCCCCGACCCCATCGATGGTGTGTACCACGACAGGGCGCCGCGGTTGTAGGCTAACAATACGTTGAACGCCGACGGCTGCGCAGCCGTTTAACTCAAGCGGGGGGTGCCCATGAAACTCTCTCTAGCCGTCGCGATGATTGCTCTGGCGTTTGTGGGAGCGGTTCACGGGCAAAACTCTCTGTTGCCTCCCACGTGGCCAGCGTCAGACATCAAGCCCAATAAAACTCATGTCCAGCCAGTGACGGGCCTAACGCTTGACGCGTTTCACGTGACGTTTGAAGAAACCACCTTCAATGATGTTCTACGCGCATTGGGCACGGCTCCCATTCGACACCAGGGTGACGCCGGCGGATTTCTCATGTGGGTCTGCTACACATTGCCAGGCGTACATGCGCGTGTCTGGCTCACATCGAGTGAGCTTGGCGGGCAAAAATACATTAACGGTATGGTGGCGAAGCCACTTGAATCGACAGACACAGAGACTTCGCTGTGCCCCGCCGCGACGCCACCGATCGCGGCGGGTTCGATAGACCGCGGCATCTGGCTCGGCGATGCCGTTGAAAAAGTAAAACGCATACTTGGCTCAGCCGATAAAACCGCCGCATCGGTGATTGGCTATAGCTACGAAGGCAAAGCTCGCGAGTTTGACGTGGACAGCTTTCTGACGTTGACGATTCAAAAGAACAAAGTCACGGAGCTTTATGCAAGCCATACGACGACCAACTAAGCGGTGCTTACCCAATCACGCATTCGAGGCGAGCAGCTACTCCGGCCCTCAAGTCCGGCGTTAGACCTCCGTCATGACCTTCGTAGGAATCGGCTTTTCGTTGTTGAAGCAAACGCCTATAAAAGAGGTGGCGCATGACGACACTCGACTTTGAAACCGTACGGGAACTTGGCGTGGCCTTGCCCGATGTGACCGAGGGCACCGCCTATGGTGCGCCTGCTCTGAAGCTCGGAGGCAAACTCCTGGCCTGCATTCCGGTCAACAAGTCGGCTGAAGCCCAGTGCGTCGCTGTGCGTATTGGTTTGGCGCATCGCGCCGAGCTGCTGCAGCTGTATCCCGCGATTTACTACATCACCGACCACTATGAGCCTTACCCCATCGTACTGGTCAGGTTGTCCAAGATCAGCCGCGCACAACTGGGCAGACTCCTGCGTGACGCGCATGCATTCGTGTCGTCGTCGCTCACTTCAACGAAAACGACGACGAAAAAGCGGCTAGCACGCGTCGTCCAGGCGACGCCGATAATCAAGAGCCCAAGCAAGCCCGGTTAGAGAGGCCATGGCATTCCGCCGGTCCGCTTTGCGTGCGCCCTCAACGTCAAGACATTGCCGGGCTTTTAAAGCAGCGCTATCGTGCTGCCAGCCGGCAGAGTTGCGTCATGCCGCGTGAGAAGTCATCCAAGGGGGCGGATCTGTCGCCGTCTAATCCCAGTGTCACAGCGCTTGCATCGCATGCCGTACTTTAAAGTCATGCTTTCGGGCAAGCGATTAACCATTCGTTCGGGGCAGACCGCTGCGGCGCCGCTTAAATCCTGCATTAGGCCTATATGACGACCATTCGCGAAACGCTAAAAGCGAAAATGCTCAAAGCCAAAATCGCAGCTTTTGGCTTTTGGCTTCTCTTTGCGGCAGGATTTTTTCTGCCCAAAGACAGCGCATATCGTGCGTTATTAGTGATTCCGTTTATTGGTTTTGCCGGCTCTGTGCTTTACATGCTTCTACTCATCAGATGTCCCAAGTGTGGCGAAAGGCTTGGCCAGGCGATGAGTGGCATCAGCAAGGTCAATTTCTGCCCAAGTTGCGGCACAAGCTTCGACGCTTCCGCTTAAGCCCGGTATATCTTCTAGCGCACGTTGCCCTCGCTGACCGGCAGCCTAGTGCGCCAAGCCGATTTGGAGCTTGATAGCGGTTCAGCCTTTGCGAAGCTAAACCTTAAAGATCATCGGGAGATCGTGCTGCTCAACGCGTCACCGTCTTTCGAGGCCGAGCTGGCCGTTCTCCGCGATGTCAAGGTGCGGCGAGATCTTTAAAGGGTAAAAGCTGCTTTTTTGCTCTTGTGTTCGCGACCCGGCCGAGGGAGGTTGACGACATGTCCCCAACCCGCGCGAAGAAGATCCACGGCGGCGCGCTGCGCTGATTCGCCTATCCGGCCGCGCCGGTTCAATCATTCGACGGCGACCTTGCCGCCGGAATCAAGACCGTGGATTCAACGCCAAGGATGTGGGTGACGTTAGAGTCGCGCGCGTCGTTTGCTCTGGGCTTTGTATGTAGCGCTGAGAGAATTCGGCGGGATCAGCGCCCGCTGCATGAGAGAAGAATACGAAGGCTCGAGGCAAGGCGTCCTCTTTGGCCGTCCATACGCCGTTCGCCTCGACGCCGAACAAGGGAATGTGTGTCGATGGCGGGAAAGACGGCGCTGACGTAAAAGTCGCGCGCCGTTCTAGTGCGCATCGTGTAGACCCGAAGCTCGAAGGTTCGGATGGGGTTGCCATAGTGGATAGAAGCTGTGGAGTTCGCCGTCAGCAACCAGGTGGCACGAGCGTCGTGGCGTGCATCCATCACGCAAAGAGTTCTGAGTTCGATACCGCCCGGCAAAGCTTATTTGCCGGCCCGATCGTCGCAGCGCTGAATGGCACGAGTCGCCAATCAGCGATGCGCTTCGCCGCCCATCCCGGTATCGCCTCGCATTGGCGGGCGTAGGGAAGGGGGGCGGGCTTACGACGGCTGGCGAGGTGGCTGCACAGCGCCCATCTGAATAAAGACGTCGAGGGTATTGAGTTCATCCCAATGCTCGACAAAACGACCATTTTCGACGCGCCAGATGTCGATCGATCGCATGACGAAGGGGTTGCCCGTGGCGGAGTAGCCGAGCAGGTTTCCGGTATGCGTGCCCTCGTAGCGATACCGGCCGACCACGCGCGACCCGTCCGCCGAGACGAAGACATCTTCCGCCGTGACCTTGAGGTCGGGCACGCCGGCGATGATGGCGCCTAATACCTTCTTCGAACCTTCCAGGCCCGGTTCGGCGAAGGCGTTGTGGTTCACGTAGTCGGGTGCCTTGATCTCGTCGAGGCGCGATACATCGTGGCTGGACATGATGTCGGCGAAGAGATGCCCGAGCTTAGCCAGATCCGTTGTCGTTGAGTTTGTCATGGTTCGATCCTTTGCAGTTGTCAGTGAGGGGTGGTTTTATTTCGCGCTGAAGATCAGGCATGCGCCGGTAGCGACAATGACCAAACCCGTCAAGCCGTGAATGCCCAGTGCCGCGCTTTTGCGTCCGCCCGATCGGAGCACGGTCGCCATGTCGCCGAACGCGATGAGGCTCGCGACGAGCATGAATTCGCCGAGCAGCCGCGGCGATCCATTCGTCATAAGCAGCAGCACAAAAAGCCCGGCGGCGATATCGCGCGTGCCCTTGACCGACAGCCAAGCCGTCAGTCCGGTCGATGGCGGTGGTGAGTTGGCGATGCCGAATTCGGCCGAGGCCGCGGCGGGGCCCCACCAAAAGCGCGATCCGAGAAAAAGAATGCCGGCTGCGATGAGGCCGGCGAACACGTACCCGATATGTAGCATTGGAATCTCCTGTCAGTTGCAGAAATACTAGCACTGACAGCAAACATGTCAACACTAATCTAGCGTTGACAATTATTCTTCTGCCGATAGGCTGGCGGGATGACCATCGCCGAACGCAGAAAAAACCAGCGCATGGAGCGCTACGAGCTCATCCTGGCGGCAGCGCGCCAATTGGCGGAAGCCGAGGGCTGGGATGCCGTCACTACGCGGCGTCTTGCGGCGCTGATCGACTACAGTCAGCCGGTTCTCTACAGCCATTTCAAGGGTAAGGCCGACATCATGGCCGCCGTGGCGACGCAGGGATTTGCAGAGCTAGCGGCCCGCTTGCAGAAGGAAACGGCAAAAAAGAAAGGTAAGCCGGATGCCCTGCGCAACGTCTGCGCCGCCTACCTCGATTTCGCCCGTTCCAACGCCGTCGTTTACGAAGCGATGTTCGTCCTGCCGACACTGATCCCATTTGCCAGCGAGCAAACGCCGGAAGCACTGCGCGCGTCTTTTGCCGAGCTGGTTGCCGCTCTGGGCCCCGATCGGAAGGATCCGGTATTTTTAGCCGAGGTGCTTTGGAGCGCGCTGCACGGTTTGGTCGTTCTTGCCAAATCCGGGCGGATCCCGGCGGCGGGCGCGAAGGCGCGGCTGGACATTCTCGTGGAAAAATTCAGTCGCGATTAGCGCGGTTGGCGGCGCCGTTTGCGTGGCCTATAGGGTGCTGGCGTTCGCCCATCGCCTCCCTTGGTGATCTGCCGAGCCTGTAACGACAGCGTTGCGCGGGTAAAAACCACGGTTTGCGAATTTGCAGCTATCGCTCGCAACCGTCACTATACGCGGCCGTACGCCACGCAAGAGCACGATACGTCATGGACATGGTGGGTGTTGTCTACATGAGCCGTTCGACCCGGCCGATGCAGTCGGACGATCTCGATCGGCTGCTGATGGACGCACGAACTTACAATGCCGAGAAAGATGTGACTGGTGTGCTGCTTTATGGCGCCAGCCAATTCTTCCAATATTTCGAGGGCCATCCGGCCGACGTGGAGGACGTCTACGAACGCATCCGCCGCTCGAGCCTGCATCAGCAGCTGGTCGAACTGGAGCGCCGCCGGGTGCCACAACGGTTCTTCCACAAATGGTTCATGGGTTTCCGAGACGCGCCCGCCAGCGCCATCCAGAAGCTCAGCCAACAACGGTGGATGCATGAAATACCCTGGGCCGAAGATCATTCGGCCACCTCGCCGGGGATGCAGCAGCTGATGGCCTTTCTCGATACGGGCTCGATCGAAGACGCATAAAACGGAATCCGGGGCTGGCTGTTTGAGCGTTACTGCCGGAGCTAAGGACTATTCTTCGTGCAAAGCGGCTATCAGGCGAATTTTCCGGCCATGTACGCGTGGTTGAGTTTTGACAATTCATTCGGGGTGGCCGGCTTGGACGCCACTCAAATTCCTTACTAGGCGGCACAGCATGCAACTCGTCTTTACTAAGGGATCGGGAAAACACGACACGATGGACGTGATACGGGATGACGAAGTCGTCGAGCGTGTGGTTTGCCCCAAGCAGGGCATCATTCCGCATGACATGGTTCACTACGCGGTCGAACACACGCTGCATAAGCGGGGATTCGTCGGTCGTGTTCTCGATGGCGAGGCTGCCGCATTTCAGATGCAGGCCGATGCGGAAAGCGATGGCGTGGAACGTCTGGTCGAGGTATTTCAGGCGGACGGGTGGTCGGGATGGAAAAGCGCGCCGGACGACATGCTCGATCTGTATCAGGTCACGTGTCGCGCCCGCCAATGTGCACCTCTGGCCTTGGAAGCGGATGACGTCGACGCCGTGCGCCAAAGAATCCTGCAGCTGACACTGCAGTGGCAATCCGTTCCGGTGGGCGAGTCGCTGGCGTTGCCGATCGAACATCGTCAGCATGCGCTCTAGCTGCGCGTTCAAGGCGGCGGACGCGTTTGCTTAACGCACAGCTGCCATTTCAACAAACGCGGCACCCTCTTATCCACGCCTAGGAATCCACGCTCTTGTCAAACCTCGAACGCTTGTGCGTCTCTACTGGTAGCCCGTATGAGCCGCTGATCGGCCTTTCCCGCGCGGTACGTATCGGGTCCATTATTTGTGTTGCCGGCACGGCTCCGATCGGTCCGGACGGTAAGACGGTGGGCGTCGGTGATCCGGCCGCGCAAGCTCGGCGGTGCTTTGAAATTTCGAGAATTGCTCTGGAGCAACTCGGGGCATCGTTCTCCAACGTCATCCGCACACGTATCCTGCTCACTCGCATCGAAGATTGGCAGGTGATAGGTGCGATCCACGGTGAACTCTTCCGCGATATCCGTCCAGCTCTTACCACCATGCAGGTATCGCGCTTCATCGATCCCGACTGGCTCGTCGAGACGGAGATCGACGCCGTCATCTAGCGGAGTACAGCGCAGCATTTGATCCAGGCGGCCCATGACCAGAGAGCGACGTGGCCAATGCCGTTGAGACTATTCCCATACTTCATGAAAGTCTTCGCCAATTGGCGAGAGAGCAGTCGCTCAAAGCGATCCGAGTCACTGAAAACGTCACGGTCAGTCTTGGCCACTGACCAGGGATTTTGTCTTCTCTGCGGACGCGACCCATCATCAGTCCAACGCGGCTTACACCACTCGTCTCTACAAGCAGGTCAATCTCATGGCGTCGACCCACGTCTTTCTCTATGTCACCGGCCTCGTTTCGGTGCTTACGGTGGCTTTTTTGACCTGGGTCATCAGCGTCATCAAGCGCAATGTCGCGATTGTCGATAGCGTGTGGTCACTGATGTTTATCCTGGAAGCCTGGATTTATCTGCTTGGTACATCCGCGCCGAGTTCTCGAGGCCTGCTGGTCGCGACATTGGTGAGCATCTGGGGATTGCGTCTGGCACTTCACATCACCGTACGAAGCTGGGGGCACGGCGAGGACCGACGTTATCAGGCCATTCGCGCACGCAACGAACCTGGTTTTGCGTTGAAAAGCCTCTATCTGGTGTTCGCCCTGCAAGCGGTGCTGGCGTGGATCATCTCGCTGCCACTGCTCGGCGCCGCGATCGGTTCCGGCGGGCTGGGGTTCATGGATGTGGTCGGCGCAGTCTTGTGGCTGGTTGGCTTTGTGTTCGAGGCCGGCGGCGATTGGCAGCTCAGCCGTTTCAAGGCGGATCCTGCCAATCGCGGCAAAGTGATGGATCGTGGGCTATGGCGCTGGACTCGCCACCCCAACTACTTTGGTGACTTCTGCGTGTGGTGGGGCCTGTATGCCATCGCGCTATCCGCCGGCGCTTGGTGGAGCATTCCCGGGCCGCTGCTGATGTCGGTACTGCTGATGCGCGTATCCGGGGTTACCCTGCTGGAAAAGGACATCGGCGAACGCCGCCCCCAATATGCCGATTACATTCGCCGCACCAACGCGTTTTTTCCGGGACCAGTCCGGCGCTGAGACGCGCTTGGTGCTTTCATTGCACGGATGGTTTCGCCAAGCTTCCTGACCGACCGACCACCGATCGACGTGCACTGCGCGTACAAGAAACACGGTGCAGCCACCGCCCCTCTCATCGACGACCACGTTACCGACGACCAAGGACATGCCATGACCAACCGAACGCTGCTGAAGGTCATTTTTTCGTGCATCTTTCTTATCATGCTCGTGTACACCACCTGGACCAGCTTTCAGCAGCCGGTGATGCAGTGGCAGGGGATGACCGCAGGCCCCGATCGCTACTGGACGATCGCGACCATGCTCGACGCGTATTTTGGCTTCATCACCTTCTACGTCTGGGTGTGTTTCAAGGAGCGCCGCTGGTTGCCCCGGGTGAGCTGGTTCGTTGCGATCATGCTGCTCGGCAATATGGCGATGTCGGCCTATGTGCTGTTGCAGCTGCTGCGGCTGCGGCCCGATGAAGATGTGTCGTCCATTCTTCTGCCGCGCAAAAGTCAGAACGACGCTAGTAGGATTTAGTTAACGCTGGCCAGGTCATTTTGGAAAAATGCACCCGTCTCGACGCATTAGCTACGCTTGCCCGTGCGGGACTGCTTCCTACAACTTTGATACTGAAGAAAGTTCGATTTACGCAGTAGCGGGCCAATTCGCCCTTTAGCCCAATTAGCTGGCAATGAATCTGTCCAGGAAATGCATCTGCGGTTTTTGTATATCCGCCATCAAGTTGTTACGCTTTGGGAGGGGAACTGCGGCTGCCTGCATCGGCAACCCTGCCGTCTTTTAAGTTTTTATTCAAAACTGTTCCGGGGATAAAACCGATTCGTGCGCCTCACCTGATTCGACGCAGGCGGAGGCTTTGGGGCCCATTTCGAGGTCTGCCGCGCACTTTCAGCGGGCCGTTTCCCGGTTTCGAGCTTTGTTTACTGCAATGCATTCACCGAGAGAGGGATGTGAGCATGTCGAAGTGGAACAGGGCAATCAACGTGGCGCTGACCACGTTGGCACTATCGGGCGCAGCGAACGCGCAGACTAAGAAAGATGTGCGTTCCATCGACGATCTCCCACAGTTTTCCTATCCGATAAAAGGCACAGTCGCGGACGTCCTATCGTCGCCGCCGGCTTCGTTCGAAGCTACCGTGTCACAGATGCGTGTCGACATCGATCGCGTGCTCA
Source organism: uncultured Rhodanobacter sp. (assembly GCA_903827735.1). Lineage (GTDB taxonomy): Bacteria > Pseudomonadota > Gammaproteobacteria > Xanthomonadales > Rhodanobacteraceae > Rhodanobacter. The sequence continues at coordinate 11,785 of CAIKJM010000351.1, forward strand.
ATGATTACGATATTCACGACAGCGCCACGGTGCGGGGTTTGCTGCAGGCAAAGCTTGGCGCACAGATAGCCTCGGGCAAGGAAGACAAGGCGGCGTTGGCGACGATTGAGCAACTGCGATCACACCAAGACAAGGAAGAGGCTCGCCTTATCGCAGGCCTGGCGCCGCAGGCCTTTCTAGAGGCGCGCATGGCCGACGGCACGTCGCCAGGCACATGCCCCAAAAGTTTCGAGAGTATCTACGCCAAGAAATTGAATGCGTTGCCATGGGCGACCGTCGGCGTCGCGGAAACGCGTTTGAAAGGACTGGCCCAGGTCGCCAACAGCAACTTCGTCATCGGAATGACCGCGCAGGATATCGAGCCGACCTTGGATCGCTCGCATACGCTTTCAAGCCTGCCGGCGTGGCAGTTGATGGCTGCCCGCACGAACATGGATGTCATCGTCCCGTGTCGCACGCAGATCGTCGCGGCCACGGACAGTTACATCCACCATAACGCCGTGCAGAAAGCCGATATCTGGCCTGCGCGTGAGGCGGTACTTCAGCAAGACGCCAAACTGACGCCGGTGCCGGTAGCCATATGGGATTCCGGCTTCGATGCGTCGCTGTTTCCCGGGCAGTTGCTCCTTTCAAAAGATCATAAGCCATTGATGGGGCCAGCCTACGATATCGATTACCGTCCGACGCACGATCCGCTAGCGCCATTGTCAGCGCAGGACAAAGCGGTCTATTCGAAAATTGTGGCCGACTCCAACGGCATTTCCGACCTTCAGACCGGTATCGACAGCCCCGCGGCCGCGGCCTTCCGTCAGCAGGCTTCCGCCATGTCGCCAGACCAGATGAAAGATTTCATGCAGGCTTACTCCAGCCTGGAGTCCTACATGCACGGTACGCATGTGGCCGGTATCGCGGCAAGCGGCAATCCGGCCATCCGTCTGGTCAACGCGCGCATCACTTACGACACCCGGCCAGTACCTGCGCCACCCACGGACGAGGAGCAAAATCGCATGGTCGCGGCCTACCGCGATACCGTGGCATGGTTCCGCGTCCATCACGTGCGCGTCGTCAATATGAGCTGGTGGGGTCGCCCATCCAGTTACGAAGAACTTCTCGAAAAAAACGGCATCGGCAAGACGCCGGAGGAACGCAAAGCGCTCGCCAGGCATTATTTCAACATGGAGCGCGATGGTCTGTACGCGGCGCTCAAGAGCGCGCCTGACATTCTCTTCGTGACGATCGCCGGCAACAACGACTCGGATAACGCGTTCGAGGAGACCATCCCTTCCTCATTCAAGCTGCCGAACCTGATGGTTGTCGGGGCAGTCGACCAGGCGGGCCAGCAGACGAACTTCACCAGCACGGGTCAGAATATCGGCGTCTACGCTGATGGTTACGAGGTCGAAAGCGTGGTGCCGGGTGGTGCCAAGGTCCATATGTCGGGTACCTCAATGGCGGCGCCCGAGGTCACCAATCTTGCGGCCAAGCTGCTGGCGATCGACCCCAAGCTGACGCCGGAGCAGTTGATCGCGGTGATAACCCGCACGGCTGACCCGGGAGAAAGTCCGACGATCCGCAGGATCAATCCGAAACTGGCGGTGTCCAGCGTCGTAACTGCTGGAGGCGGCAACGACTCCTCACATTGAGGGGACTGCGCAACCTGTTTTCATCAAATAGACGCTAGCCAAATTTTGTAGGCGAATCGTTGCTTGAATGAGGCTTCGACTTTAGAAGTCCATTCCGACTCCTATTTCGCCTGATGTTTCGCGTGCGCCTATGGCATCTACCGTCGTTAGCTGTTCGCGTGGCGGGCCGGCTTCGCGGTGCTGCTGTTGGGGCAGGCCTACTCCGTGGTCGATCTGTTTACTCACGCGGATCTGGGCAAAGCCCATATGTCCGCTTTGCCTTTCGGCGCGGCATCGCTGATCGTCGCAATTTTCTGGGGCTGCTGGTGGTACGCGCAGCGGGTTCAGTTCCGGAGGTGGAAACGTTGAGCGGCGCTGACCGGGTCGAAGCCTTTTGCCAACCGATAAAGAGGCTAGCTCGTGTGCGCTGCTTCGGCGACTGGGAAGTGAACCTGAGATGGGCCGTTTTTGCTGGAGCCTGGCCGGTCAATAGCTGCGCAAGCGCCAACAGTGACGAAAGAAGAATCAATGCTCGTGCGTGAATTCCAGTGTCCCATCTGTGCCGAGCTCCAGGTAATTATCAGGCAACCAATGAATCCTGAGCGGCTCGCCAGCGTCGGCAATCGACTCGGAGCTCACGTCTCGGCCTGTGCCGTAATTGATTTGAACGCTTGGAACTTTGGGCACGCCAACGACCGCCACGATTCGGCTGCCAGGCGTTAGCAGACGTGCGGTTAGCGTCTGGCTCTGGAACTTGAGAGTGCAAGGTCGGCCTGGCTGGAGCAGATGTCGTTGGGTGCGATCCTGCATATAGCTCGCTCGGCCGAGGTAGGAGGCCAAATCGAGGTATTGCCCGTCGGGCTTCAGCTCGTAGAAGTTGACCGACAGATCGAAATCGCGTTTATTCACGACGACGTTGAGCCGCCCCTGAAACAAACCGTCGACCTCCAATGGTGTCTTCAGTGCCTCCGTTTCGAACACCAGTGCATTGCGGGTGTCAGGTACTCCAGGAGGCTGACTAGAATCCACGTCGCTCCGGTCAGCAAAGTCGACTGTCAGATCGGGAGGAACCGGGGTGCCTGGTGTGCCGCTGAAAAGCAGCTGGCCCGCTTGGCGACGACCGGTTAGATAGAAGCGTCGTCGACCGGTCGCCATGTCTGCGAGGGTAGACGCGTGTCGCCACGTGTCCGCCCCCATGACCTCGAAGTTGACTCGGTTGCTCAGGAGCGTCGGCAACGGCGCGCCATGGAAGACGTGGTCGAACCATTTCAACCGCACATTTTGGAGATCGATCAGCGCCGCCTCGTCGACCTTATAGCCATCGACCTCGGACAACACACCGACTTGCATGGCGACGTGATGGTACGGCCCGATCAGCATCCGGTCGTCAGCTGATGGGCGGTATTTGAGATGCTGCTCGAAATAATAGAGCGCACCCACCATGCCGCCGTCGTAGTAGCCGGTCTCGACGAATACCGGGATGTCGATACCGGCGAACTCGCGACCGTAAGGTATCAAGCGTTGCCAATAGGCGTCGTAGGCAGGGTGATCCAACCAGGTGTCAAAAACGGGATTGGCTTTGCCGTCGATCTTGTCGAGATCGCGATAG
>CAIKJM010000352.1 GCA_903827735.1 uncultured Rhodanobacter sp.
ATTGTGGGACGGGTGCCATACTCGGGAACGCTTTCGGCCAATATTTTCCAGCTGATCGGTGGACTCAAGGCTGGCATGGGGTATGCCGGATGCAAGTCCATTGCAGAGCTGAGGGAAAAGGCTACGTTTATCCGGATCAGCGCCGCGGGACTCAGGGAAAGCCATGTCCATGACGTGATCATTACCAAGGAAGCGCCGAATTATCGGCTGAATTCTTGATGCGGCAGGGATGAGGGGCGAGTAGCGAGGGCGCGATAAGCGGCGTCCTTCGCTACTTGTTTGAACTGTTAGTCAGTGGGCGATGTTGACGTGCTCATTATCGACGTTCCTTAAGGATCGGTTGCTGAGCCCTCGCTACTCACCCCTCGTCCCTCGCTTATTGCAAATCCAGCCAAGCGCACTGAACCGCAATCTCCATTCGCCCGTATCCCCAAGCCGCCAACCCATGACCAACATCCATAGCGACAAGATCCTCATTCTCGATTTTGGCGCGCAGTACACGCAGCTGATCGCACGACGCATTCGCGAAATCGGTGTGTACTGCGAAATCTGGGCCTGGGATCACGATCCGAAAGAGATCGCCGCATTCGGGGCGAAGGGCATCATTTTTTCCGGTGGCCCCGAGTCCACCACGCTGGCCGATGCGCCGAAGGCGCCGCAGCAGGCGTTCGATTCGGGCCTGCCGATACTCGGAATCTGTTACGGCATGCAGACGATGGCCGCGCAGCTGGGCGGTGCGACCGAGGCAGCCGATGCCCGTGAATTCGGCAGCGCCGAAGTCGACATCGTTGCAGATAGCCGTCTATTCAAAAATCTCACCGATCACCCCAGCAGCCATCGCCTCGACGTGTGGATGAGCCACGGTGACCACGTCGCCAAGGCGCCGCCGGGTTTCGTTATCACCGGCACCACGGACCGCATTCCGGTCGCGGTGATGGAGAACGAGGAAAAGCGCTGGTACGGCGTGCAGTTCCATCCCGAGGTCACCCATACCAAGCAGGGCGGCGCGCTGCTGAAGCGCTTCATTAGCGAGATCTGCGGCTGCCAGACGCTGTGGACCGCCGCGAACATTATCGAAGATCAGATTGCCCGGGTGCGCGAGCAGGTCGGCGATGACCACGTGCTGCTGGGGCTTTCCGGCGGCGTGGATTCCTCGGTCGTCGCGGCGCTGCTGCATCGGGCCATCGGCGACAAGCTCACCTGCGTGTTCGTGGATACCGGCCTTCTGCGCTGGAAAGAAGGCGACCAGGTCATGGCGACCATGGCTGAGCATATGGGCGTCAAGGTGCTCCGCGTCGATGCGCAAAACCGTTACTTCGATGCGCTCGCCGGGGTGAGCGATCCGGAAGCCAAACGTAAAATCATCGGCGGCCTGTTCATCGAGATTTTCGACGAGGAATCGTCCAAGCTCACCGCCGACGGCGCTGGCGCGGTGAAGTGGCTGGCGCAGGGCACGATCTACCCCGACGTGATCGAGTCCGCCGGCAGCAAGACCGGCAAGGCGCACGTGATCAAGAGCCACCACAACGTCGGCGGCCTGCCGGCGCACATGAAGCTCAAGCTGGTCGAGCCGCTGCGCGAGCTGTTCAAGGATGAGGTTCGCCGCATCGGCGTGGAGCTGGGCCTGCCGCGCGAGATGGTCTATCGCCATCCGTTCCCTGGTCCCGGCCTGGGCGTGCGCATTCTTGGCGAGGTGAAGCGCGAATACGCCGATCTGCTGGCGCAGGCCGATGCGATCTTTATCGACGAACTGCGCAAGGCCGACCTGTACGACAAGACCAGCCAGGCATTTGCCGTGTTTCTGCCGGTAAAGTCGGTCGGCGTGGTCGGCGACGCCCGTGCTTACGAATGGGTCATCGCGCTGCGTGCGGTAGAAACCATCGACTTCATGACCGCGCACTGGGCGCATCTGCCGTACGAGTTCCTGGGCCGCGTCTCGAACCGCATCATCAATGAATTGCGCGGCGTCTCCCGCGTGGTCTACGACATCAGCGGCAAGCCACCAGCGACCATCGAGTGGGAGTGATTGAGCGTCCGGCATTGTCCGGCCCCACCTAGCAAAAAATGCCCTAGAGCCCTCGTAATTGCAGGCTTTTGGCCTTTTGAACCGGACAAATTTGGCAGCCTTCTGCGTCGCCAAGCACCTTATTTATGTGGCATGTGACGCGGCGTAACCCATCAGATACAGTATAGGTTTCGTGAAGTCATTGGATAAAAGGCAGTCTACATGAAATCGAAGATTGCGGTGATTGCAACCGTTCTGTTTTTTACTGGATGCGCCTCCACCAGCGGCCATATGGCTCACGGCCATATGGCTCAGCTAACGTGCGATGACTTCGCACGGCTGGCGAAGTGCATGGATCAGGCACGTGCGCTGGGGCTGACCGATGTAGGGATTGGCGACGCAGGTAGATCTAAAGGTCTGGTTGCTGGCTGGGCTGGCAACATGTCCTCCGATCAAATACTCGTCGGCGAAGGCACTTTTCCGCAAGAAGTTCTTAGAATTGATCAGAAGATCGCCGACATAATGCCCGAAGGTGAGAGAATTTTGAAAACGAGCGATTGGGCCAATTACCCTGCTTGGCGGACCCAGTATGTGCGGCTATCTGATCAACTCTACAGTGTGAAGCTCCCGGCGGCCAAACGGGCCTCTGATAACGCCGCTTCCGCAAGAGCGCAAGGATTCCACGGCGACATTAAGGCACCGGCCAGCCAAACACCGCAATGCTATCGCCCTATAGGGGCGGGACCTGAAGGGCTTATCATGGGGATGGGGCCTTGCGACTGACGAGGCCGTAGTACGGGAGTCAAAAGCCGGCGCCGGATCAGCCTAGGTCAATGAGGCCTCGGCCGATCTGTTATTTCGCTTCAGCTATTACACGTAATTGTTAGCCATGATAGCGGTGCTATCTTTCGAGATTTATTAGGCTACGATTTTTATAAGCAATTGATTCAAAGCGTTTTTAATTTTTTTTATATATATAAAGTAATACACAAAGTGGGGATAAACGCTGCGGTCGAGTGATGGCTTAGCGGAGATTCCGACGGGCAACCCAGTATGTGGCGCCGTCGGATCCGTAAGGCTCGGCGTGCTGCTGTCCACGGCTCAACACGAAGGTATCGCCCGGCAGCAGATGGCGCGTCTCGCCGTCGCAGGTGAGCCACATCTCGCCCTTGGTCACCACGGCATCCGCGTCAAAGGGATGGGCGTGAGAAGCAATCACGGTGTCGGGCGCCCACTCGCGCACTAGCGCTTCGTCAAAGCCCGAAGCGAGCGCTTCTTCTTCGAATGCTGAGAATGAATCGGTTCTCTTGATTACTATTGGCTCCAAAGCCTGCCTGTCCAGAATATCAGGACAACGGAGCGCCGGCCTGACGAAGCGGATCGGCCTTGGCGAATGCATCGAGCGCCTCGCACGCGGTCATGATGCGATTGACTGTCGGTATGTCGGCCACCTCGATCTTGAAAACGCGCATCACCACGATAATGCTGGCCAGGCAGATGTCGGCCTGAGTGGGTGTGTCTCCATGGCAGAAAGCGCCGGTTTCCTTCTCGCTCGACAGACGCTTTTCCAGCGCCTGCAGACCCGTAGTGAACCAGTGCGTTTGCCAGGCGCGCCAGGCGGCATCATCGAAGCCGCCGGGGCCGACGAGGAATTTTTTGACACGCGGCACAATCAGCGGATGGGTATCCGCTGCCAGCATGGCGGCCAGCGAACGCACGCGAGCACGTGCATGCGTGCCCGCGGGCAACAGTGCAGGCGTCGGATAGGTTTCATCGATGAATTCGAGGATTGCCAGAGACTGGGTCAGCGGCAGCGACGAGGGTCCGTCAGCGTGATCCAGCAGCGCGGGAATCGCGCCCATCGGATTGATCTTCAAAAAGGCTTCGCTTCGCTGCGCGCCGGCGTCGATATCGATGTTATGTTCCTGCGGCGACACGCCCTTCAGATTGAAGGCCACGCGCACGCGATAGGTCGCCGAGGTGCGCCAGAAGGAGAAGAGTTCGAAGCGGGCAGCGTCAGTCATGGTGGCTCCTTTGACTATGGTCGTGACGGTAAACTGGTGACGTACTTGCAGCACTATTTCCGTCAGGATCCTTGCATCTCTCAATGAACGATAACGTGATTGCGGCAGTGTCCGACTCGCCTTTCAACGCTGACGACGTGGCGCATATGCGTCGCGCGCTGCAGCTGGCAGAGCACGCGCGCGATTCCGAGAACGAGGTGCCGGTCGGCGCCGTGCTGGTGCTAGACGGCGATATCGTGGGACTGGGCTGGAATCGCAATATCACCTTGCACGATCCCACGGCGCACGCGGAAATTCAGGCGCTGCGTGCAGCCGGCGAAAAGCTTGCTAATCACCGGTTGTCCGGCGCGACGCTTTACGTGACGCTGGAGCCGTGCTCGATGTGTGCCATGGCGATGATTCATGCGCGGGTAGGGCGCGTGGTATACGGCGCGTCGGATCCCAAGACGGGTGCCGCCGGCAGCGTGTTCGACACGCTGATATCGGAGAAGCACAATCATCGCATCGATGTGGGCGGCGGCCTGTTGGCGGAGGAGTCGGCCACGCTGCTGCGACAGTTTTTTCGGGCCCGTCGCTAGGTTTGACGTCGAGTTTTTCGGCTTAAAGAAACGACAGCGCCTGTGCGCAGGATGCATCCACCTTCAGCGTGAGCAGAGGATCGGCCCGGGTACGGCCCTGGTTGACGGCAGCGATCGGCTTGCCGGCCTTTGCCGCGGCATGCGCGAAGCGGTAGCCCGAATACACCATCAGCGATGAGCCGACGACCAGCATGGCGTCCGCGGCGTCTAATGCCTGCATGGCCGCGTCGACGCGATCGCGCGGCACGTTTTCTCCGAAGAATACGACGTCCGGCTTCAGCATGCCGCCACAATGCAGGCAGTCCGGAACGTTGAAACCGGAAAAATCCTGCACTAATACATCGGCATCGCCGTCCGGCGCATCCAACGCATCAATGTCCGCCCAGTCGGGATTGAGCCGCAGCAGTTCGGCCTGGAATTCGCCGCCGCGCGGCTCGCGCCGTTCGCAGTCGAGGCAGCGGATCACGTCCATTCGTCCGTGCAGGTCAATCACCTTGCTGCTGCCGGCAGCCTGATGCAGCCGGTCGACGTTTTGGGTCAAAAGCAAAACCAGCTTGCCCTGCTGCTCGAGCGCGGCGAGCGCGCGATGCGTATGGTTGGGACGCGCGGTGCCGAACCGCCGCCACCCGACCAGATTGCGCGCCCAGTAGCGTTGCCGCGTGGCGTGGCTGCCGACGAACGCTTGATAGGTCACCGGCGGCGTGCGCTTCCATTCGCCGTTGGCGTCTCGATAGTCAGGAATGCCTGAATCCGTGCTGCAACCCGCGCCCGTCAGCACGAAGAGGCGTTCGTGCTCGTCGACGAAGTCCGCCAGCGGCGCGCTAACCGTCAGGCTGTCTTGCGATGAAGCCGTGCTGAGCAACGCGCTACTCCGAGGGTGTGGATGGCGTAGTCATTACGCTGCGACGTTTCAATGATTGCCGGCGTCGCTGGTACCCGCTTCTGGCCACTGCTGTGGAACCTTGCGAATATCGGACACCTTGTAGCCCATCGCCGTGACGCGCGCCACCATGGCGTCGTAGTCCGCCTGCGGGATGGTCGGCGTGCGTGCCATGATCCACACATAGTCGCGCTTGTCGCGCGCGATGATCGTCTCGCTGTAGTTGTCGTCCAGATACGCGATGATGTACTGGGCCTTGATCGGCCAGACGATCTGCACGCCCCATACGGCGTTGTTGGTGTTGGGGGTAACGAAACCGGTCGACTTGATCGTCTTTATCGGGTTGGTGAATGCGCTATTGCGATAGCGGAACACCGTATCGATGTGGCCGTTCGGCGCCAGCGTATAGGTTTCGACGGCGTTGAAGGCCTTTTTCTCTAGCGTCGAAGGGATCGACGCGATCACGTACCACGGCCCCATGAAGCGCTGCAGGTCGACCTTCTCGACGGGCTTGATCGGCGCCATGTCGGCGGCGATGGCGGTGACGGACGTCAGCGCAAGCGCGCAGCTAAGCAAAAGTGTGTTGGAAAAACGCATGAAATACTCCGAAGAAGGTTTGGCAGCGGCGATCCACGTGGACCGCGCGCGCGTCAGGGGCGAACGAACCGATAGTGGGCGACCAGCCATTCTTGGCCGTTGTCGTAACCGAACAGCTCGGCGCACGACATCCAGAACATCCGCCAGCGCTGAAACCACAGGGCGGCCGCCTTGGCGCCGTAGGCCTCCGTCAGTGTCGCCATCACCGACTCCTTGCGCGCGTCCTGATTCGCCAGCCAGTGATTGGCGGTGCGCTGATAGTGCGTACCGTCGACGTGCCAGCGCTGCTCGATCTTCAGATCGCGCTGGAACCACAGCAAGGTATCCGAGGCCGGCATCAGGCCACCTGTGAAGAAGTGCCGGCCCATCCAGTTGTCGTCGCCCTCGGTCTCGAACGGATACATCAGCGTCTTGTGCGCAAATATATGCACAAACAACTTGCCGCCGGGCTTCAACCAGCTGGCCACCCGGCCAAGCAGGGTTTCGTAGTTGCGCATGTGCTCGAACATTTCGATCGACACGCAGCGGTCAAACTGCGCGGCTTCCAGCTCGAGCTGATTCACGTCCTGCGTGATCACCCGCACGTTGGACAGGCCGCGCTTCACGCACTGCGCCTCGATGTGCTTGCGCTGCGGATTGGAATTGGAAACAGCCGTGATCTGCGCAGCCGGATATTTTTCCGCCATCCAAAGTGTCAGCGAGCCCCAGCCGCAGCCAAGCTCGAGAATTTTCTGGCCATCGGCCAGCTCGGCACGCTGCCCGTACAGCGTCAGCATGGCGTCCTCAGCCTGCTCCAGCGTTTCATCGCCGCGCGGGTAATAGCAGCCCGAGTACTTCAGGCGCTTGCCCAGGCACTGCTCGAAGAACGCGGGCGGCAGCTCGTAGTGCTGCGCGTTGGCAGCATCGGTGTGAATCGCCACCGGGCTCTGGCGCAGCATGTCGATGCGCTCGGCGTAGCGGGCAGCCTGCGCATCGAGTCCACCGGCCAGCTCCTCGCGCAACCGCTGCGCGCACATGCGGCGGATGCCCTGGCGCAGCAGCGCATCGGGAAGATGGCCGCGTTCGGCCAGGCCCAGCAGTCCGGGGGCAGGTTTTTCCTGCGGCAGTTCGGCGGCGGCGGATTGACTCATTGTTCGGTCCTCTTGGGAAACCAGGGAAACAGCATGGGAGTAGTGCGCTGGTAGTCGCGGTAGTCCTCGCCGCGACTGCGCAGGGCGTGCGTCTCGGTATAGGGAATGCCGCTGACCCAGCGCAGAAAGACGTACATCACCAGCGGCCCCGACCACGCCAGCCAGAAGCGGGGCGAACCGACGGCTAGGCAAACGTAAGCAAACCAGTGGATCCATTCGAAGAAATAGTTTGGGTGGCGCGAGTAGCGCCACAGCCCGGCGCGGCAGGTGCGGCCTCGGTTGGCCTCATCGCTGCGAAACTTCGCCAGCTGCGCGTCGGCTACCGCCTCACCGATCACGCTGATCAGCCACACAATAAGGCCGGCCACGATCCAGCCGCCGAAGATTTCCGGGTTGTGCGCCACTGACAAAAACGGCAGCGAAAACAGCACGATCAGAAACGCCTGAAACTGGAAGAACAGGAAGAAGTACAGCTGATTGCCTTTCCAGTGTTCGCGCAAATGGCGATAGCGGCCGTCTTCCGGCTCGCCGCTGACGCGTTTCCACAAATGGGCCGCCAGACGCATGCCCCACAAGCCGCCCAGCACGGCCATGATGATGCGCGGCCACGCAGCGCCGTCGCCGAGCATGGCGAACAGCACAGCGCTGCCGCCCACACCGCACGACCACAGCACGTCGACAATGCCGGCGTTCGAACGGGGACGCTGCCACATCCAGCCCAGCGTCATCATCAGCGCGGCAAGTACCCACAG
>CAIKJM010000353.1 GCA_903827735.1 uncultured Rhodanobacter sp.
ATTGCAGGCTAGGCAGCATCACGGCTTCGAACAACCGGGCGGACTCACTTGATCATTTGCATTCCCAACGTATTGACCGCCGAGGACCTCGACGCCGTGCGCAAAGAGCTCAGCAGCGCGTCCTTCATCGACGGCGCCAGCACTGCCGGCTGGTCGGCGCGCGAGGTCAAGAAGAATCTGCAGGTCACCCACGACACGCAAAGTCAGGCGCAGCTACAGAAAATCGTCTATGAGGGTTTTATTCGCAATGCCATGCTGCAGGCCGCGGTTCTGCCGTCTTCCGTCACGCCGGCGCTGTTCAATCGTTACGATCTCGGCATGGAATACGGGCCGCACGTGGATGCGCCGGTGATGGGCGCCATGGGCAATGCCGTGCGCAGCGACGTGGCGATCACCATCTTTTTGTCGGACCCAAAAACCTACGCCGGTGGCGAACTGATCGTGGATGCCAACGGCATGGAGTGCGCGTTCAAGCTCGAAGCGGGCGCCGCCATTGCCTACCCGGCCAACTCCCTGCATCGCGTCGCCGCAGTGACCCAGGGCGCGCGGTATGCCGCGGTGATCTGGGTGCAGAGTCAGGTCCGCGACCCCGGCAAGCGCGAGCTGCTGTGGGACCTACAAAACGCCAAACGGAACATCTTTGGGCGCGAGGGTAAAAGTGCGACGTTCGACGCCATCAGCAAGTCGCACGCCAACCTCATGCGCATGTGGGCGGACGTCTAGGTCGCCCAGCGCTACAGCTCAACCGCGCGGATGATGCTGCGCGTGCAGCCGCTTTAGCCCTTCCTTCGCCACCAGGGTGTAGATCTGCGTGGTGCTGAGCGAGCTGTGCCCCAGCAGCATCTGCAGCGCGCGCAGGTCGGCGCCGTGATTGAGCAGATGCGTGGCAAACGAATGCCGCAGCACGTGCGGGGAAATGCGCTTGGCGTTGATACCAACCTGCAGCGCGTAGCGTTTCACCAGGGTCCAGAACATCTGCCGGGTCATGCCTTCGCCGCGCCGGCTGAGAAACAGCGCCAGCGGCTGCCGGCCCTTGGCCAGCTCCGGCCTCGCGCCCGCGAGGTAGCTATTGATGTACTCCAGCGCCACCTCGCCCACCGGCACCAGCCGATCCTTGCCGCCTTTGCCGGTGACCCGCAGCACCCCTTGACGCGTGTTGAGCGCGGCCAGCGGCAGCTCAACCAGTTCGGACACGCGCAGGCCCGACGCGTACATCAACTCAAGCATGGCGCGGTCGCGCTGGCCGAGCACGGTGGCGACATCCGGCGCGTTGAGCAGGCCGACGATCTCGCGCTCGGCCAGCGCCTTGGGCAGGCTGCGCGGCATGCGCGGCCGCTCGATCAGCAACGTCGGATCGGCAAAGCCCGGCTCGTTGCGCGCCAGAAACGCGTAATAGCGGCGAAAGGCCGACTGCCGGCGCGCGATCGAACGAATCGCCACCGGCTGCGCGCTGCCCGAAGCGCGGCCGTGAAAACCTGAGATATCCTCGCGCTGCGCCGTTCGCAGCGTGCGCTGACGCGTGGCCAGCCATGCCGCCAGCGCTTCCAGATCGCGTCGATACGCCTCCAGCGTGCGATCGGCCAGGCCATCTTCCGACCATACGCGCTCGAGAAACGCGGCGATGCTGTGACGATCGGCTTCGGCGATACTGGGCGGGCTGCCCTTTCCATTGATGTCTTCCTTCTTCATGCGCACGATGCTGGCCATTGCGCGCGCACTACGCAAGCGACAAGCCGCCGATGCCGACCACGCTGCACACCACCGATATTCCCTGCCCGCTGTGGCGGCGCCTGCTGGCGCTGGTCTACGACGTGCTGATCGTGGTGGCGATCGTGATGGTGGTGGGCCTGCTGTGTCAGCTGGCGACCGGTGGCACGTTGATTCGCACCGGCACTGCGACCTCGGTGCCGGCCTGGTATCAGGTCTTGCAGGGCGTGGTGGTTGCGGCGTATTTCATCAGCGCGTGGCGGCGCGGCGGGCAGACTGTGGGCATGCGGCCATGGCGCATGCGCTTGACCACGATGACAGGCACGACGCCCTCGCTGCGGCAATCCGTAATTCGTCTGCTGGTCGCCGCGGCGCCCCTGCTCCTGCTCCTGCTTGAACCCACGCTGGGATTGCAACGCACGCTGTGGGCTTTGCTGGTCGCATGGGCCGCATGGTTTGCGGTAGCGTTATTCAATCCACGGCGGCGCACGCTGCACGATCTGGCCGCCGGCACCGAGGTTCGCCTGCTCGGCTGAAGCCTTCCGCTCGATCCACGCAGGATTCCATTCGACCATGTCCAGTTCGCCCGCCCAGACCCGCAACGATGCCGAGCTGATTCGCGCCAACCGCGGCTTTTACGAATCGCTGTGGGCCGACGCGCAGCTGATCGATCCCGATCGCTTCAACACCTGGCCTCTGCTGAGCGAATTGGCCGCCAGCGCGCCGCATCGGCTGGAAGTGGCGCCGGGCCTGCGCCCGCGCATGCCGCTGGACGGCACCTGTTTCGTCGATCTGAGCCATGTCGCCCTGCATCGCCTGCACCAGCGAGGCGCGGACGCCGTGCACGGCATGATCGGCGCGCTGCCGTGTGGGGACGCCCGTTTCGAGCTGATCTGCGCGCTGGATATTCTCGAGCACGTCGACGACGACAATGCCGCGCTGGCCGAGCTGGCGCGCGTGGCCAAGCCCGGCGCCACCCTGCTGCTCTCCGTACCGCTGCACCCCGACGCGTGGACCCCGTTTGATGACTTCGTCGGCCACTGCCGCCGCTACGAGCCAGGACAAGTCATCACGCGCCTCGCGCAGCACGGTTTCACCATCGAACACAGCGCCGTTTACGGCATGCAGCCCAAATCCTCGCGCCTGCTCGACCTCGGGCTGTGGTTTCTCACCCATCAGCGTAAGCGCGCCATGTGGTGGTACAACCGCGTGTTCATGCCACTGGGCGTGCGTTTTCAGAAGCCGCTGGCATGGCGCGAAGGCATGGGCGACACGCAGGGCGTGGATGAACTGCTGCTGCGCTGCCGTTATCGCTAGCCGGTGCGAAAGCCGAAACCGCGTTCGCATCCAAGTGACTGATTGGAAAAGTTTCTGAACGAACATCGCAGGGATTTGCGGCATTGCAACAGGGCGAGGCAAAGCGCGCTAAGATGGGAGAATTCCTTTCATCCCGCCGGTCTCTTCGATGCTTTATCAACTCCATGAATGGCAGCGTGCGTTTCTCGGTCCCCTGAGCTACTTCGCGCAGGCTAACGCGCGCATGCTCAACGACAACAGCAGCCCGCTCGGCAAGCTCAGCGGCGCACAGCGCATCGCGGCCGGCTACGAGCTGATGCACCGGCTGGGCAAGGAATACGAAAAACCCGAATTCGGCATCACCAGTGCCATGGCGCACGATCACGAGATCGCGGTGATCGAACGCGTGGCGCTGGACAAACCGTTCTGCCAGCTGAAACGCTTCAAACGCTTTAGCGACGATCCGGCCACCATCGAAAAGATGAAGCACGATCCGATCGTGTTGGTGGTGGCGCCGCTGTCCGGCCATCACGCCACCCTGCTGCGCGACACCGTGCGCACCCTGCTGCACGACCACAAGGTGTACATCACCGACTGGGTCGACGCGCGCATGGTTCCGGTGGAACTGGGTACGTTCAATCTCGATGATTATGTCGCCTACATCGAGGAATTCATTCGCCACATCGGCGCGGACAACGTCCACGTCATCTCCGTCTGCCAGCCGACGGTGCCCGTGCTTGCCGCTATTTCGCTGATGGCCGCGCGCGGTGAAAAAACGCCGCGCAGCATGACCATGATGGGCGGCCCGATCGACCCGCGCCTCAGCCCCACCAGCGTCAACAATCTGGCCACCACCCAGCCGCTGTCGTGGTTCGAAAGCAACGTCATCCACACCGTGCCAGCCAACTACCCGGGCCACGGCCGCGAGGTGTATCCGGGCTTTCTGCAGCACGCAGGATTCATCGCGATGAACCCGAATCGCCATTTGAACTCGCACTGGGATTTTTACCAGGACCTTCTACGCGGCGATATGGAAGACGCCGAGTCACACCGCAAGTTCTACGACGAATACAACGCCGTGCTCGACATGCCGGCCGAGTTCTATCTCGACACCATCGAAAAAGTGTTCCAGGAATTTCTGCTGCCACGCGGCCTGTGGGACGTGGCCGGTGAACGCGTCACGCCTTCGGCGATCAAGACGACGGCTTTGCTGACGATCGAAGGCGAGCTGGACGATATCTCCGGCCTCGGCCAGACCGAAGCCGCGCATGAACTGTGCAGCGGCGTGCCGGCGAAGCGCCGGGCGCACAAGGTAATCGAAGGCGCCGGCCACTACGGCATTTTCAGCGGCCGCCGCTGGCGCGAGACGGTGTATCCGCAGGTGCGGGACTTTATTCGGAAGTTTGACAAGGTAGCGGTGGTGGGGAAGAAAGCGCCGGCGGCGGGCTGAGCTCGTCCTTTTGCTTTATCGCTCGGCGGCGATGCGCTCAAAGTTACCACCGGTGACAGCTATGCCGCGCATCTCGTTGGCTTCGTTCACCCTGAGCGTAGCGAAGCGAAGTCGAAGGGTAAGCACTCGTGACGATCCGACCCTTTCGCGCTTCCCGCCTTAGACTAATAAAATCCAAAAGCTGAAGAACTTTCGTCCTCCTTGGAGGGCGAAAGCTCTAAACGAACGGCGTTGCGAAAAACCTACACACGAGCAAAAAACGAGCGGAACGCCTCGACCACCCTCTCCACCCCATCATCATCCACATCCAGATGCGTCACCAACCGCAGCGTCGGCAGATAGCCGATGCTGATGCGAATGCCGGCTGCTTTCATATGGACGTCCAAATCGCGCAAGCGCTCGGCAGGCACGTCGACGTAGACCATGTTGGTGAACTGTCCCAGCAGGTTGACGCCGGCGATCTCGCGGAGACGGCCGGCGAGGTAAGCCGCGCGGCGATGGTCGTCGGCCAGACGCGTCACGTGGTGATCGAGCGCGTAGATGCACGCCGCGGCGAGCAGGCCGGCCTGGCGCCAGCCGCCGCCGGCGACTTTGCGCCAGCGCC
>CAIKJM010000354.1 GCA_903827735.1 uncultured Rhodanobacter sp.
TACCGATTTTTCTGTTTCCAAACCTATCCATCGGCATCCTTCGATCCGGTTCCAGGCGCTTTCCATGAACTTACCCGCGACGCACGACACTATTTCCCGCCGTTGGCAAATGCTGGCCATCGCGGCAGTCATCGTTTACCTGCTCTGGCTGCTGGCACCGGTGCTGATGCCGTTTGCGGTTGCCGGCATGCTGGCCTATCTGGGCGACCCGCTCGCCGATCGGCTGGAGCGGCTGGGCCTGAGCCGAGCACTGGCGGCGAGTATCGTTTTCCTCGTCCTGGTCATCGTCTTTGTGGTGGTGCTGCTACTGTTGATTCCGCTGGTATCGAGGCAGATCGAAAACCTCATCTCTAACTGGCCGCACTACGCCAGCTGGGCGCAAAACACTGCGTGGCCCTGGGTACAGACCAAGCTGCATCTGGACCCGAAGATGTTCCAAAGCGATCAGCTAATGGCCGACATCAAGGCGCACATCGGTTCGATCGGCAGCATCGCGACCGAGGTGCTGGGCAAGGTATCGCGCTCGGGCCTGGGCATCGTGCTGTGGCTGACCAACCTGGTGCTGATTCCAGTGGTAGCGTTCTACCTGCTGCGCGACTGGGATCGCATGGTTGGTGCCATCGACCGCATGCTGCCGCGTTCGATTGAGCCGACCGTTGCCTATCTGGCGCGCGAATCGGACAAGGTGCTGGGTGCGTTCGTGCGCGGCCAGCTGCTGGTGATGCTGGCGCTGGGCATTTTCTACGGCGGTGCGCTATCGCTGGTCGGTATTTCGGTGGGCCTGCTGATCGGCATCGTTGCCGGTCTGCTGAGCTTTGTTCCCTATCTCGGTTTCATTGTCGGCTTCGGCGGCGCGGTCATCGCCGTACTGGTGCAATACGGCGATCTGACGCATCTGCTGATCGTCTGCGGCGTGTTCGTGGTCGGTCAGCTGCTGGAGGGCTACGTGCTGGTGCCGAAGCTGGTCGGCGACAAGATCGGCCTGCATCCGGTGGCGGTGATCTTCGCCGTGCTGGCCGGCGGCGAGCTGTTTGGGTTTCTCGGCGTGTTGCTAGCCTTGCCCGCCGCGTCGGTAATCATGGTGCTGTTGCGCTATTTGGTGGAGCGCTACCGCCAGAGTGAGCTGTACACCGAAGAAGGCGCAGAAGATCCGGTGATCGCGGAAGTGGAAATCGTCGTGCATAACGCCGATGGCAGCACGGTGGAAAACGAAACGGCAATGCCGCTGAAGCCCGGTCAGGTCCAGCCAGGCCAACCATGACAGCGCAGCTGCCGCTGGCGCTGCGCTGGCCGCGTCGCCAGCGCTTTGAGCATTTCCACGCGGGCGCGAACGCCGCCGCCGCCGACGCTGTGCAGGCGCTGGCGCGCGATGCCGGTGCGCCGTGGGTCTATCTGTACGGCGCCCCGGGCAGCGGGCGCAGTCATTTGCTGGTAGCGGCGTGCCAGGCGGCGCACGCGGCAGGGCGCGTTGTGCAATACCTTCCGCTGTCGACGCTTGGCGACCGGGCAGCTGCATTGCGTGGCGTTGGGGGCAGCGAGCTGCTTGCGCTGGATGATCTGGGCGCGATTGCGGGCGACCGCGACGCCGAGCATGCGCTATTCGATCTTTACAACCGCGCCAGGGCCGAGGGCAGCTCGCTGCTTTTCGCCGCTGACGCCACGCCGTCGCAGCTGGATCTGACGCTGCCCGATTTGCGTTCGCGCCTCGGCGCCTGTACGCAGTTCGCGCTCAAACCGCTGGAGGACGAAGAGCGCCGCGACGTTCTAAAGGCTCAGGCCACAGCCCGTGGCATCCAACTCGATGAGAGCGTGTTGGACTGTCTATTCTCGCGCTATGCGCGCGACCTGGGTGCATTGCTTGAGCTGCTGGATCGGCTCGATCAGGCATCGCTGGCGGCGCAGCGGCGGATCACCGTACCGTTTCTGCGCGACTTTCTCCGCCAAGGCGATGATTCGCGAACCTGAGCGGATCGATGCGCGGTTTTCGACGAAAGCTTCGCACAACGGATTTCCCCAAGCGCCTTAAAGGCGCTTTTTTCTGCGTCGTGTTTGGTCCCGTCGCTGCGCCGATCGGAAGTCTTTTCCTCAAGCGGATCACGGAGCGGCGGTTCGCATGGCGATTCGCCTCGTCTTCCGCTCTATCCGCATGCGGGGAAATTCGTCGCGCGATCTAGGATTTAAGTGCGTCCAGTGCGGCCAGAACTGTCAAAAAAGGGCAGATAGAAATCGTCGTATCCCATGCCGTTTTTGTGCATCGCTCTCCACAAAACGGCGAGAAAGTGAATGTCGAGAGTTCGTGAAGCAGAAAAACCCGAGGTAAATCACAAAATAATAGGATTTTCTCGAAGGTAAATGATTTCAGGCACGGGTAATGCATCGCCCATCAAGACATCAGATACATCGAATCATTACCTAATCAGAAAATATCTAGCAAAAGAATAATCTTTCGCCTTGGTTGTCAGCGAATAGACCAAGCCGACAGATGGAGTTACGGGGTGGGTCATCCTGCGGCAGTAACTGCAGGTCTGTCGAACGGTAAAATATATTTATCCGTTCATTGTCTTAGTTGCACTAGGAGCGCATGGCTCCGGAGGGTATTGAAATGAACGCATCAATCGGTAATTTTCTTCGCGAAGAAGACGGTATCACTGCGCTGGAGTACGGCATCCTGGCTGCGCTGGTAGCAACGGCTCTCGCTGGTGCATTTCTTCCGCAGCTAAAA
>CAIKJM010000355.1 GCA_903827735.1 uncultured Rhodanobacter sp.
CATACGAGATACGAATTCGTGACTGGAGTTCAGACGTGTGCTCTTCCGATCTAACGCCATATCGAACGCCACCTCGCCCTGCACGCCGACTTGGTATGCCGAGACGCGGCGCTCGAAGAAGTTGGTGACTTCCTGCACGTCCTGCAGGTCCATGAAGTCAAACGGGTTCTTGGCGCCGTATTTCTTCGGCATGTCGAGCTGGGCGAAGCGCTGATCGGCACAGTATTCGAGGTACTGGCGCATGTCTTTCGCCGACAGGCCGACCACGCCGCCGGAAAGCACGTCATCGGCGAACTGCGTTTCGCAGGCGATGGCGTCTTCCATCATCTCCTCGACCTGGGCGCGCATCGCGTCGTCGAACAGCTCCGGCTCCTCGTCGCGCACCGTGCGCACCACGTCGAACGCAAACGCCATGTGGCCGCTCTCGTCGCGGAACACCCAGTTGGTGCCAGCCGCCAGCCCGTGCAGCAGGCCGCGCGAGCGCAGGTAATACACGTAGGCGAAGGCGGCATAGAAGAACAGGCCTTCGATGCAGGCGGCAAAGCAGATCATGTTGAGCAGAAACTGGCGCCGATGCTCGCGCGTTTCCAGCCGCTGCAGATGCTGGATCGAGTCAATCCACTTGAAGCAGAACTCGCCCTTCTGGCGGATCGAAGGGATCGTCTCAATCGCCGCGAACGCCGCGTTGCGTTCGGCCGGATCGGGGATATAGGTGTCGAGCAGGGTGAGGTAGAACTGCACGTGCAGCGACTCCTCATACAGCTGGCGCGACAGATACATGCGCGCCTCGGGCGCATTGATGTGCTGGTAGAGATTGAGCACCAGATTGTTCGACACGATGGTGTCGCCGGTGGCGAAAAAAGCCACCAGCCGCTGGATCAGGTGACGGTCGGCCGGCGACATCTTCGTGCGCAGGTCGGAGGTGTCCATGGAGAAATCCACTTCCTCCACCGTCCAGGTGTTCTTGATGGCGTTGCGATACATCTCGTAAAACGCGGGGTAGCGCATCGGCCGCAGCGTCAGTTCAAAACCGGGGTCGAGAATCTGCGCGTGGCGGGGGGGCTGGGCTGACATGTGTATTCCTCAATATCTCCGCCGCCCCAATTCAGGGGCGGCGGATCGTAGAGCGTTAATTTCGAATGGCTATCAAACGTCGATTTGGTGCGTCCATTGCGGAGCGCCACTTTTGGAAAGATATTCCACCAAGTCTGGAGTTCCGAAAAAAGTGATTCGGCCGTTTTGCATAAATGCCAATGCGGACTTGTCAATTTTCAGGCCTGAACTTCGGGCCTCGAGCGTTAGCTGGGAGAGAGCCGCAGCGTTATCACCACCGTTTGATTTCGCCTCGAATACTGCGAAATCGATGTAGCCACCAGATGTAGACCTTTCACGCAAGTGAGCAAGATTAATTTTCATAATATCTATCCTCATTGTGAATGGAGCAACTTACTGACACGCTTCGCAGTACTCGGGATTTTCCAGCGAGCAGAACACCGCGGCGTTGGCCTGCGCCTGATCGTCCACGCCCGGCTCGGGCGCGCTGGTCCGGCTGGCCGTGACCGTGGTCTTGGCGATCTTCGTCGCCGGCCGCGAACGCAGGTAGTAGGTGGTCTTGATGCCGGCCTTCCAGGCGTACATGTACA
>CAIKJM010000356.1 GCA_903827735.1 uncultured Rhodanobacter sp.
TGCTGCCGCCCACGTCGCTCCAGTTGGTGATCTTGCCGAAGTAGATGTCGTGCAGCTGCTTCAGCGTGAGGTTGTGCACCGGGTTGGCAGGATTGGTCACCATGACCAGCGCGTCCCACGCGACCGGGGTAAAGGTCAGGTCGGTGTTCTGCGTGCTGCCGTCGCTGGGGCGCGCGCTGCCGGCCAGATCCGCCGTGCCGCTTGCCACTGCGTCGATGCCCGAGGCCGTATTGAACGGCTGCAGTTCGATCGAACCGTGGCCGGCTTTTTCCCAGGCTAGCGCCACTTCATCGACTACGCCCTGCGCCGTGGCGACATCGCCGCGCCAGATCAGGCTCGGGCCTTTGGCCGCAGCTGCCTTAGTGGAATGCGACTTGGTATGTGTGGTCTTGGCGGCAAAAGCGGAAGTGGCTAGGCAGGTCCCGATCAGGGTGACCGACAGCAGGCGGGCAAGACGAAATGACATGTGGTGGACAACCCCGATAGGTAAGTGGCGAGAGTATGGCGCCTTGCCGGCGCGTATAGGTGTAGAACTGACAGGGTATTTCATCGGCCTGGGCGCAAAACATCAAGCGCTTTCATGAGTTTATGTTCAGACAGCGCGATGCATTGGTCGTCCCTGGGCGATCGGGCAGCCGTCCGTGGCCGCTCGCGGCTGGCAAACGCCGACTCAGTTGATCACCACATAGCGATTGCTGCCGTCGGCATGCGCCACGATCAGCACCAGCTGGCGCAGCCGCACTTTGGCTAGGCCGCGCAGCACGCTGACGCTGGGAATGCGCTGATTGCCGATGCCGACCACGATATCGTCGGTGGTCAGCCCCGCGCGCGCCGCGCGACTGCCCGGCTGCACCGCGGCTACCGCGGCACCGAACATGCCCTGCTCGCGCTGGCTGTCGGTGAGGTCGCTGAACGTGACGCCGGCCAACCGCGCATCGAGCTGGCCGCCTTCGACGCTGCTGAGTTTTTCCGCGCGCAGCGTGGCCGTGACGACGCTGCTCTGGCCGTCGCGCACCACGCCGAGCCGCACGCTGCTGCCCAGCGGCAGCAGGCCTTCGGTATTGCGCAGATCTTCCACGGTGCGCAGCGGCTTGCCGTCCAGCGTGGTCAGCACGTCGCCGGGCTGCAGGCCGGCCTGCTCTGCCGCCGAGCCCGAACTGACGCCGGTCACCACCACGCCGTTGGTGTCCTTGAGCGAAAGCAGCTTGGCGATGCGCGGCGTGATCGCCTGCGTCTGCAGGCCGAGGTTGCCGCGCTCCACCTTGCCGTGCGCCAGCAACTGCGCCATCACCTCGCTGGTGATCGCCGTGGGCACCGCAAAGCCGATGCCGACGTTGCCGCCGGACGGCGAAAAAATCATCGTGTTGATGCCGACCAGCTCGCCGCGCAGGTTCACCAGCGCGCCGCCGGAGTTGCCCGGGTTGATCGAGGCGTCGGTCTGGATGAAATTCTGAAAGCCCGTGCCGCCCGAACTGCTGCTGCCCAGGCCCGAGCGTCCCAGCGCCGACACGATGCCCGACGTCACCGTCTGCCCCAGCCCGAACGGGTTGCCCACCGCCACCACATAGTCGCCCACGCGCAGCTGGTTGGAATCGGCCAGCGGCAGCGCCTGCAGATGGTCGGCCGGAATCTGCACCACGGCCACGTCGGTATCCGGATCGGTGCCCACGCGCTTGCCCTTGAACGTGCGCCCGTCCTGCAGCGTCACGCTGATGTCGTCGGCGCCGCCGACCACGTGGTTGTTGGTCAGCACATAGCCCTTGGCCGCATCCACGATCACGCCCGAGCCCAGGCTCTGCTCCACCCGCTCGGCAGAACCGCCCGGCAGGCCGAACAGCTGGCGCACCACCGGATCGTCGAAGTAGGGGTTCTGCACCTGGACGCGTTTTTTGCTGGAGATGTTCACCACCGCCGGCGTCACCCGCTGCAGCATCGGCGCCAGCGACGGCATCGCCTGACCGTCGATCGCCGGCGGCATCGCGGCTCGGGCGACGATGGGCAGGCCGCCGAGTGCCGAAACAGCGAATATGGCGGTCAGCAGAAACAGAAAGCGGGACGGGCGCAGCGGCATGGTTCCTCCTCAAAGTAGCGTTGCAAGGCGGCGACAAAAATCGGCGAAAGCGTAAAACACCGCGCGGAGCGCAGCCCAGCTTCGACCCGCGCTGGCGGCGGCGGTTCCTTGCGGCAACGGAGTTGTGAAATTGCGTGCACAAACACTTTACATCGACCGGCGTCGGGGGTAACGTCACTCGACGACGGCGACCACAACATCTTGTGTTCCGCCTCCAAGGTTAAAACAAGTTGTGGTGTCGAACGTCAAACGGTTTGGGGGAGTCGTTGTCGTGGAACGCAAGCGGCGGGCGGGTTGCAGGGCAATCCTTCCAACGCTGCCGCCGTCGTAGAACCGCAGCATTAC
Organism: uncultured Rhodanobacter sp.; assembly: GCA_903827735.1. Classification (GTDB taxonomy): domain Bacteria; phylum Pseudomonadota; class Gammaproteobacteria; order Xanthomonadales; family Rhodanobacteraceae; genus Rhodanobacter. The sequence continues at coordinate 2,417 of CAIKJM010000356.1, forward strand.
GCTGGGGCTGGCGCCCGGATTTTCGCCGCCGCAGCACGACAAATCATTCGAATAAAGTCACCGCGCCGCCAAGGCCATGACCGGAGTAAGGAAGCCGATGAGCACAGTGCGTGCCCCAGCCACAAACCCATCCATCGCCCGCGACGCTGTGGACATTCCTTTGCAGCCAGCCTCGCTGGACATCTGGGATAAAAAATATCGTCTCAAGTCCAAATCGGGTGAGGCAGTCGATGGCAACATCGACGAGACGTATCAGCGCGTCGCGCGCGCCCTGTCCGACGTCGAAGTCAGCGACGAGCTGCGCGGCCTCTGGTACGAAAAATTTCTGTGGGCGCTGCGCCGCGGTGCGATTCCCGCCGGCCGCATCACCTCCAACGCCGGCGCGCTCGCGCACAAGCCGGCCACCAGTACGATCAACTGCACCGTCTCCGGCACTATCCGCGATTCGATGGACGACATCCTGGAGAAGGTTCACGAAGCCGGCCTCACGCTGAAAGCCGGCTGCGGCATCGGCTATGAATTCTCCACGCTGCGCCCGCGCGGCGCGTACGTCTCGGGCGCCGGTGCGTACACCAGCGGCCCGCTGTCGTTCATGGATATCTACGACAAGATGTGCTTTACCGTGTCCTCCGCCGGCGGCCGTCGCGGCGCGCAGATGGGCACGTTCGACATCAGCCATCCGGATGCGAAAGAGTTCATTCGCGCCAAGCGCGAGGACGGCCGCCTGCGCCAGTTCAATTTGTCGCTGCTGATCACCGACGGCTTCATGGACGCGGTGGAAAACGACAAGGACTGGCCCCTGGTCTATCCGATCCACGTCAAGGAAAAAAGCGAGATCGATTTCAACGATCCCAGCAAGGTCGTCTGGCGCGAGTGGCCCACGCACGAAAACTACGTCGATCGCGGGATCGGTTGCGGCGGTCTCCACCGCCATGAAGCCACCCATGCTGTGCCCGATCAGCACGATGCGCGTAGGGTCCA
>CAIKJM010000357.1 GCA_903827735.1 uncultured Rhodanobacter sp.
ACGAAGGCCAGTTCGGCGCGGCGCTGATCTTCTCCACCTTCAACTACAACTCGGGCCGCATCCGCGGCAACGAGTTCACCTTGAACTACGATCAGGGTCCGCTGAATTTTTACACCAACATCTCGTTCAATCGCGCGATGGGCGAACGGGTGATCACGGGCCAGTACAATTTCTCGCCAGCGGATCTGGCCTATATCTACGACAACTACATCCATCTCGATCACGATCAGAAGATTACGTCTTCGGGCGGCATCAACTACGCGCTAACCGATACCACTAAGGTAGGCGCGGATTACCTGTTCGGCACCGGACTGCGCAAGGACGGGGACACGCCGAACGGCCTGTCGTTGCCGGATTATTTCCAGCTGAATCTCAACGTGTCGCACGACTTCAACTTTGCCAGCATCGGCAAACTGCACACGCAGCTGGCGGTAATCAACGCGCTCGATCGCACCTACGAGCTGCGCGACGGCACCGGCATCGGCGTGGGCGCGCCGCAGTACGGCCCGCGCCGGGGCCTGTACGTGACGCTGCAGAAGGATTTTTGACGCGACAACGAAGCGACTTGCGCCAGCGCGAAAGCGGCTTGGCTCATCGATAAGGATGGGGTGAGGTCGTTTAGCCGCTCGCCCATCCGCTATGCTTGCCGCGCTTTTCGTCAATGGCAACGCCGCCCATGCAGTCCCGACTCCCCGAACCCAGCGCCGACGAGCGCGCGCATTCCGATCGTCTTGTGCAACTGCTGCACGAGATGGTCGCAATGCAGGGTCCGCTCTCGTTTGCGCAGTACATGGAGCGCTGCCTGTATGCGCCCGGCCTGGGCTATTACAGCGCCGGTCGCACCAAGTTCGGCGCTGCCGGCGACTTCGTCACGGCGCCGGAGCTAGGTGAAATGTTCGCCCGCTGCGTTGTCAATGCGGTGCGTCCTGCGCTGGCTTCGCTCGGTGAGGAGGCAGATTTTCTCGAGCTTGGCGGCGGCAGCGGCGCCTTTGCCGAAGCGGCGCTCAAGGCGCTGGCTGCCAGCAACAACGTCCCGCGTCATTACCTGATTCTCGAGCCGAGTGCCGACCTGCGCGAGCGTCAGCGCGAGCGGCTGCTGGCCAATCTTCCGCCGGAGATCAATTCCCGCGTGCGCTGGCTCGACCGCCCGCCCGAGGCGGACTGGTGCGGCGTGCTGTTCGCTAATGAAGTCATTGATGCGCTGCCGACGACGCGCTTTACCGTGCGCGATGGCGACATCTTCGAAGAGCATGTCAGCTTCGACGATAAAGATCGGCTGCAGCGCGTCGATCGTCCGGCTGATGCGCTGGTATCCGGCGCGGTGCGACATATCGAACGCGATTTGGGCACCCTTTTCGCTGACGGCTATCGTTCCGAAGTGCTGCCGCAGCTGCCGCTCTGGATTCAGGCGATTGCCGGCGCGCTGACCGCTGGCGTCATGCTCTTCATCGACTATGGCTACGTGCGTCGCGAGTTCTACCTGCCCGAGCGTGACGACGGGACGCTGATGGCGCATTACCGCCATCGCGCGCATAACGATCCGCTGTATCTACCCGGCCTTAACGATCTCACCGCTTCCGTTGACTTCACCGCGCTGGCCGAGGCAGGCAAAAGCGCCGGTTTCGATTTGGCCATCTATCTTCCGCAGGCGTCTTTCCTGATTGGTGCTGGCCTGCAGGATGTTTTTCAGAGCATGCAGGGCGAGGCTGGCGACGACCACGCTGCGTACCAGCTCGCCCAGCAGGTCAAACGACTGATGCTGCCTGATCAGATGGGCGAGCGCTTCCAGGCCATGCTGTTCGCCCGCGGGTTCGATACGCTGCCGCTGCCGGTTGAGCTGTTCGCCGCCGATCAGTCTGGCCGTCTATAGCTATCGATTGACGGCATCAGCGTGGGTGCTCCGCCAGACATCGGCCACCATCGTCCACGGATGAAATACCAAGCGCACCGTGTGGTGCCCGGCGGGCACGCATACCGCGCGGAACATGCCGTTGGCGCGATGAATCGTCAGGTTTACGCCATCGGCATCGGCGACCCAGCCGGGAAAATCCAGCTCGCTCAGTACCAGCCAGCCAGCGCCGGAAGACCGCGTGCGCATGAATAGCTGCGTCGGTGTGGCCTGCACGTCCGCGATCGCCAGCTGCGCAGTGCACCTGTTTGTAAGGTTTTTATCTGCGCGCCAATCTTCCGCATCGCGCGGGGTCAGCCAGAGCGTGCTGCGAAAATCCGTTGCCTCAAAAGCGGATGGCGAGGGCAGCTGGCGTGGTGACAAAACGATCGCGCGCGTCGGGTTGAGCCATCGAGGGTACGCCTTGTCGTTTTGCCAGACTTCGCTGTGAGTTTGGCTATCGGCAAAGATTTTTTCGTAGCCTGAGGGTGCTGACCACGGAGTTGCTTCGCTCTCGTGCCCCTTGATGACGTAGCGTACGCCGAGCAGATCGCTCAGCTTGCTGTCGGGTGCCGTGTTGAACGGCGTGTTGACCCGCGACGGCGCATTATCGAAACCGCCGCCGTTGCTTCTTGCGCCGTACCAGCGATCGTAGAGCCCGTAGCGCAGGGGGTTATAGCCCTGAGTCGACTGCAGGTTACGCAGGACCACGAGGTTGTCCCACTGCGTGCCCGCATCGATGGACTCTATCCGCTGCGATAACGTGCCTGGAAGCGGCTGCATGCGTTTGACGAGAAAGTCCGTGGTAGCGTCATGTAGGAAGGTCTGCGCCTTGTCGGGGCCTTCGTTGAACGTGCCGTCGAGGTTGAAGCAGCGGTAATCCACCACGAGAAGCACCAGCAGCCACGTCGCTGTGCGAAGCGTCGTGCCCGCCCGGCGCAGCCGCCAAAATGCGAGCAGAGCGATGATGGCAGCGATCAGACTTTCGCCGTGCCAGAGCGCGTTGGTGCGGTGCATGGGTAGGCTGGAGAGCGTCAGCCATAGCGCAGCGATGGCGAGCAAAATGGCGATATGGCGCCGAGAATCGAAGCGAAAATGACTGGCCGCCAGTCCGCTACAGATGGCCAGAGCAAAGTTCAGCAGGTAGGCCGCATCGGACGGCCGGCGGAACTGCTGAACGCCTGGCAGCCACGCATAAAGCCACGGATAGAAAGGCGTGTTCACGCCCAGCATGTACAAGAAGGCGAGCGCGGCCACGACGGCGAAAAACGTCAGCTGCCGACGCTGCAGCGGCTGACGCCAGGCCGCGCCGACACCGGCGAGCAGCAAGGTCGGTAAGGCTCCGATGTACAGATACGCTTCGACCCGATCCGCCGGCCCGCTGTAGCTGCCGCGCAAGGCATGCAGCGCGTTGGGATCGAAGAACGTGAGCAGCGCACGCCAATCCAGCGACGCAACCGCCGAGGCCGCGAGCGGGAGTGTGGCGCGGTTGGACAGGGTCGTATATGCCCAGGTGAAAAGCAGCTGCGGCAAACCGATAGCCAACGCGCAGAGCATCGCCAGCAGCATGCCGCCAAACCAGCGCCGCCGCTCCGCCGCGCCGTAGCCTCGCCAATGCATGACGCTGGCGCTGGCGGCATAGGCAACCAGCATCAGCGCCAGCAGGTAAGTGAGTTGCACCAGCTGTGTGACCATCGCGCCTGCACAGACGCCCAGCAGCAGGCCGCGCCGCCAATCTGGCGCTTTCAGAAAATATCGAAGCGCCAGCAGCACCAGCGGCGCATACGCGTAGGCAAGCAGGATCGGCGTGTGTTCCATCCGCGAGGCGGCCACGCCACCGGCCATGAATACCGTGGCGCCGATCAGCGCGCCAAAGGCATTGGCGCCGCTGCGCTTCAATAGCGCCAGCATGGTCGTGCCGCCCATCAGCAGATGCAATAAAACGCCCCAGGCAAACCAGCTGGCGCCTGGCGCCTTGCGCAGGAGCATCCACATCATCAGCAGCGGTGAAAACAGCATGCCCTGCGGATCGGCGATCTGCGGGTAGCCGGAATAGATATATGGATTCCACCAGGGCCACAGGCCCATACGCAGGCTATGCGTGTTGTAAAAAACGGTCGGATAAAACTGGATCATCGCGTCCCAGGGCAACACGCGGATGTTCAGCAGCAGCGGCAGATTCAGCGTCAGCCAAATCAGGCACAGTCCGCCGAACGGTCGCATGAAGGGACGTTGCTGCAACATCGCGGATGGAGCCCCTGTTTAGACAGACAAGAAACTACTCAAACGTCTGACGGCATTGCACGGATGACGTCGAGCTTGCCTCGCCCAGTCGTCCTGCGGCAACGAGCTTGCCGCAGGACGATTTCGTGACGCTTACGCGCCGCTCGGAGCCTTGCCGGAGCTAGCGGCCGCGGCAGGTACCGTGTCCGGTTTCGCCGGTACCGGTGGTGGAGCCGGCAAGGGTGTTACCGGTGTCGAATCGGATGGGCGATGCACCAGCTGGCCGCGCCGGAACTGCTCGCTGGCGACCTGGTAATACGACACCGCCTGATCGATCAGCGTCTGGTTTTGCGGATTGATCGGCGTCGCGTCACCGGTGGCGTAGTCCGGCGTGAACTGCTCCAGCTTGCGCTGTGGCTCGAGTACGGTGAGCGCGTTGTCGCGCAGATAGCCGAGCTTCTCGTAGGTGCCGGGCAGCGCGTGTCCCTCGTTCGGCGGCAGCTGGAACACGTCCTGGCCGAAGAACCGCGTGCGGTAGCTGAAGTTGAGCATGCCCAGCAGAGTCGGCGGAATATCCAGCTGGCCCATCACCTGCTTCACGCGCTGCGGCGGGAAATTCTTCGGCGAATAGATCCATAGCGGGATGTGATAGTGGTTGATCGGCAGCGTGGTCTTGCCGGCGCTGGAGGCGCAATGGTCGGCAGTGATCACAAACACCGTATTGTCGAAGTAGGGCTTGCTGCGCGCGCGCTCGATGAAGTCCTTGATCGACCAGTCGGTGTACGCGACCGAGCCGGGCCGCGAGGGGCTGACCTGCGGTACCCGCCCGGCAGGGTAGGTATACGGCCGGTGGTTGGAGGTGGTCATGATGTGCAGGAAGAACGGTTTGCCATCGTTGTGGATGTCGTCCATCTGCTGCAACGCCAGCGTGTACAGATCTTCGTCCGACACGCCCCACACGTTCTGGCTGTGGATCGGCGCATCTTTGGGAATGTCGCCGCGGTCAACCGTGCGGTAGCCGTTGTGGCTGAAGAAATAATTCATGTTGTCGAAGTAGCCGTAGCCACCGTAGACAAAGTCCGACTGGTACCCGCGATCGTTGAAGATGTCGGCCAGCGAAAACAGATTTTCGTTGCGGTGTTCGCGGATCAGCGAGTCGCCCGGCGTAGGCGGTAC
>CAIKJM010000358.1 GCA_903827735.1 uncultured Rhodanobacter sp.
CGACGCGCTCCGGGCCCTGGCGATTGCGCTGGTCATGCTGGCGCACTATCGCAGCGCGTTTGGCGTATCGACCAGAGACGTCCTGGCACCCATGGGGCGATATGGCGTGGTGGTGTTCTTCGTGATTTCCGGATTCATCATTCCGCGCGTAATGGCGCTGGCGAACTATCGGTTACGGGGTCTCGCCGCCTTCATGTATCGAAGGGTGCTGCGCCTGTATCCACCCTATCTGGTCGCGCTGGCTCTGACCATTGGCCTGAGCCTCAGCGCGGCCTTGGCAAAGCATGTCGCGATTCAGTGGTCCGCAGGCGACCTGATCGGCTGGCTGGTCTATGTCGGGGCACCGTCAGAAAATCCGGTGTTCTGGACGCTGCAGGTCGAGATGTGCTTCTACCTTTTCCTCGCGCTGCTGTTTCCGCTGCTCAATGGATCATCCCCGCAGCAACGTTGGCTGGGGTTTCTGGGCGCCTGTCTGCTCGGATACTTCGGCGCAAGCCACCTGCTGTTTTTCAATTACTTGGGATTTTTCCTGCTCGGCCTCTCGCTTGAGCAGTATCAGCGCGATCACAATCTGCGCGAGTTTTGCCTGCGTCTGATACCGGCGCTAGCGCTGAGCTGGAACGATTCCGCCGCTTTGTCCGTCGCATTCGCCGTCACCACGATGCTGATCATTGCCGGTGGAGATCGAATACCTTGGCCGCGCCCGGTGTTGTTTCTCGGCGGCGTGTCCTACTCGTTCTACCTGATTCATTTCCCGGTCGGCGTGAAATTCATCAACGCGATGACAGAACGTCGCTCCGATATTCCCGGCATTCCACTGCTCGCCGCCGCATTTTTGCTGAGCTTGGCCTGCGCCTATCTGCTGTTCAAAACCATTGAGAATCCGTTTGCACGGCTGGCCGCTCGCAAGCGAGTCGAGAACGCTCTTTCATAGAGACTCGCGTAGGGGTCTTGGCTCAGCAGCGCGCGTGATTGAACCGGCTAGGGCCGCGAGAATCAAATCTTGCGCGTGATACGGCGCGCAACGAGTCGTTCACTGGTCCAGAAACGTCGCGGGTCGGTTTTCGACCGTACGCGGAGCAACGAAAAAAGCCCCGCATTCGCGAGGCTTTTCGGAAATATTCAGAGACGTGCGCCCGGCAACGTCGAATTGGCTCCGCGACCAGGACTCGAACCTGGGACCCAGTGATTAACAGTCACTTGCTCTACCGACTGAGCTATCGCGGAACACGGGCAAACTGGTGAAACGAGGCGCGTATTGTAGTCAAAGCCGGCGACCTTGCAATGCCGCCGGCTCGATTTCCCTGAATCGACGCGCCGGATATGCGCGCTTTAGCTGCGCGCGTAGGCGTCGATCCGCTTCAACGACTCGTTCAGCACCTTCTCGCTGGTCGCGAACGACAGCCGAACGGTACCCGGCGTACCGAATGCCGAACCCGGCACCAGCGCGACCAGCGATTCGTTGAGCAGCTTATCGGCCAGTTCGAGGTCGTCCTTGAGTCCCTTGGCGGCGACCAGGCCGCTGACGTCGGGGAACGCGTAGAACGTGCCGTCGCCGGGGGCGCAGGAGATGCCGGGAATCTTGTTGAGCCCGGCCACCAGCAGATCGTGGCG
>CAIKJM010000359.1 GCA_903827735.1 uncultured Rhodanobacter sp.
CTGGATCATGGCGCCCTGCATGCCGAGCTTGGCCATGTCGACGCTGGCCGGATCGCGCACCAGCAGAAAGGCGATAAAGATGCCGAGCGTCACGAAGCCCATATGCGCGATCGACGAATAGGCCACCAGCTTCTTCATGTCCTCCTGCACCAGCGCGACGTAGCCGATGTAGACGATCGCGACCAGGCTCAGCACGATCACCAGCCAGGCGTAATGCGCGCCGGCGTCGGGCGTGATCGGCAGAATGAAGCGCAGAAAGCCGTACGTGCCCACCTTCAGCATCACCGCGGCCAGCACCACCGAGCCGCCGGTCGGCGCCTCGACGTGCGCGTCGGGCAGCCAGGTGTGCACCGGCACCATCGGCACCTTGATGGCAAAGGCGATCAGGAAGGCAAAGAAGATCCAGGTCTGCTCCTTCATCGTCAGCGGCAGCGCCGCCAGCGTGGCGAGGTCGAACGTGCCCGCCTTTTGATACAGGTACAGCAGCGCGATCAGCATGAAGACCGAGCCGAAGAACGTGTAGATGAAGAACTTCAGCGTGGCATACACGCGCCGCGGCCCGCCCCAGATGCCGATGAGGATGAACATCGGGATCAGGATCGCCTCGAACAGAGCGTAGAACAGCAGCGCGTCGGTCGCGCAGAACACGCCGATCAGCAAGCCTTCCAGCACCAGCATCGCGGCCATGTACTGATGCGGCTTGTCCTGGATGACTTCCCACGCACCGACGATGACCAGGATGCTGACGAAGGTCGTCATCAGAATCAGCGCGACGGAGATACCGTCCGCCGCCAGGCCGTAATGCACGCCCCACGACGGGATCCACAGGTAATTCTCGACCAACTGCATACCGCCGGCATCGGGCTGGTACTGCACCAGCAGGAACAGGCTGACCGCGAAGGTAAACACCGCCACAATCAGCGACAGCCAACGTGCGAGATGGGGCCGCTTCGAGCCGGCCAGCAGCACCGGAATCGCGCCGGCAACAGGTAGCCAGATCAGCAGGCTAAGCAAGTGAGTGAACATGTGTGCCTGCTTCCCTTATTGCCCGGCCACGCCGGAACCGATCAACCAATATCCGCCCAGCAAAACGATCAGGCCGACGATCATGGCAAACGCGTAGTGATACAGATAACCCGACTGCAGACGGCGCACCGTGGCCGCGATGCGATGAACCACGCTCACCGACCCGTTGACCATCACACCATCGATCAGGCCGGCGTCGGCAACCTTCCAGAAGCCCTGCCCTAGCTTGACGCCGCCGCGAGCAAAAACCGCAAAGTAGACATTGTCGACCCAGTACTTATTGTCCAGCACGGTCCACAGCGGCTTCAGCGCGCTCTTGATCTTGCCGGCCATGGCTGGGTTGAAGAGATAGATGTAGGTGGTTATCACGAACGCAGCCAGCACCAAAAAGAACGGCGGCTGCCCAAAACCTTCCAGCGCAAGAGCCATTGCGCCGTGAAAGTCTTTACCTACTTCAGCCATGACGTTGTTGGCTTCATCGATATGAATCGCGTTGCCAAACCAGTTGCCGAATAGCATCGGGCCAACGGTGAAAAAACCTACTAAAAGCGACGGAATGGCCAGCAGCACGAGAGGCACTGTTACCACCCAGGGCGACTCGTGTGGCGCATGCTCTAGAACTCCGGGCTCATGATGATCGTGGTGATCATCCAACTGCGCATGCCCATGGTGCTCGACAACCGTAAAGCGTTCCTTGCCATGGAAGGTGAGATACATCTGGCGGAAGGTGTACAGACCTGTGACGAATGCGCCGGCCAGCACGCAGAGATAAGCGTAATGCGCGCCCCAACGGTGCGACTCGCCGACGGCCTCAATGATGGCATCCTTCGAATAGAAGCCGGAAAAGAACGGTACACCGCACAACGCCAGCGACCCAATCCACATCGTAAAGCACGTGACTTTCATGTGCTTGCCCAAGCCACCCATGTAACGCATGTCCTGCTCGTGATGCATCGCGATGATCACCGAGCCGGCACCGAGGAACAGCAGCGCCTTGAAGAATGCGTGCGTCATCAGGTGATAGACCGCGCCGGTGTAGGCCGACACGCCCAGCGCCACCGTCATGTAACCCAGCTGCGACAGCGTGGAATACGCGATCACGCGCTTGATGTCGTTCTGCACGATGCCGATCATGCCGGTGAACAAGGCCGTGGTCGCACCGATCACCATGATGAAGCTCAGCGCGGTCTGCGACAGCTCGAACAGCGGCGACATGCGCGCCACCATGAAGATACCCGCCGTCACCATCGTCGCCGCGTGGATCAGCGCGGAAATCGGCGTGGGGCCTTCCATCGAGTCGGGCAGCCACACGTGCAGCGGCACCTGGGCCGACTTGCCCATCGCGCCGATGAACAGACAGATGCAGACCACGGTCGCAGCATCCCAGTGCGTGTTCGCGGTGATCTGCAGCGTCTTGCCGACCAGGCTGGGCGCGGCGGCAAACGCCGTGGTGTAGTCCATCGTGCCGAGGAAATACAGCACGCCGGCGATACCGAGCAGAAAGCCGAAGTCGCCCACGCGGTTGACCAGAAACGCCTTGAGGTTGGCGAAGATCGCGGTCGGCTTTTTGTACCAGAAGCCGATCAGCAGGTACGACACCAGACCCACCGCCTCCCAGCCGAAGAACAGCTGCATGAAGTTGTTGCTCATCACCAGCATGAACATCGAGAAGGTGAACAGCGAGATGTAGGCAAAGAAGCGCTTGTAGCCCGGGTCGTCGCTCATGTAGCCGATGGTGTACAGATGCACCAGCAGCGAGACGAAGCTCACCACCACCAGCATCATCGCGGTGAGGCGATCGACCATGAAACCGACGCTGGCGCTGAAATGGCCGATCTGGAACCAGGTGTAGAGATTCTGGTTGTAGACCGGCGCACCGCCGAGGGTGAGCTGGTACAGCACGTAGAATGCCAGCGCGCACGAGATCGCGACGCCGAGAATGGTGACGGTATGCGAACCGGCCCGGCCGATGAACTTGCCGAGAAAACCGGCCAGCAAACACCCGACCAGGGGCGCCAGCGCAATCGTCAGCAAAATGGAGGTGGAAAGACCCATGTGTTCAGCCCTTCATGCTGTCGATATCGGAGATATTGATCGTGCTGCGATTGCGGAACAGCAGCACCAATATCGCCAGACCGATGGCCGCTTCTGCTGCCGCCACTGTAAGAATGAAGAAGACGAACACCTGACCCGATACATCGCCGAGAAAACGCGAGAACGCCACGAAGTTGGTATTCACCGCCAGCAGCATCAGTTCGATCGACATCAGCAGCACGATGACGTTTTTGCGGTTGATGAAGAGGCCGGCGACGGCAATACAGAACAGAATGGCGCCAAGCACGATGTAGTGCGATAGCGTGATCATGAGCTTGGCTCCTGGGGAGGCACGGGCATTGGCTGAGCGGGACGCACGGCGTCCATTTTCACGAGGCGGACGCGGTCGCGCGGGTTGACGCGCACCTGCTCACTGGCCGACTCGTGCCGCGTGGCGTCGACGCGCTGACGCAGCGTCAGTGCCACGGCGGCCACCACGCCCACGGTAAGAATCAACGCCGCCACTTCGAACGGCAGCAGGTATTTGGTGTACAGCGCCTGGCCCAGCCACGCCGTGTTGGACACGCCGGCCATCGCCGCGGGATCGGCGCCCATCACCTGTGCGTGCATGGCCTTGACGCCGATCAGACCGAGCATCTCGACCAGCATCGCCGCAGCCACGATCAGGCCCACCGGCAGGAACTTGACGAAGCCCTCGCGCATTTTCTCCTGATCGATGTCCAGCATCATCACCACGAACAGGAACAGCACCATCACCGCGCCGACATAGACGACGATGAGCGCCAGCGCGAGAAATTCGGCGTCGGCCAGCATCCACAGGCAGGCCGCGCTGAAAAACGTCAGTACCAGCGACAATACGGCGTGCACGGTGTTCTTCAGCGTGATCACCGCCAGCGCGGCCACTACGGCGATGAAACCGAACAGGTAAAAACAGATGAGTTGCAGCAGTTGGGGATTCATGGGTCGACGGCCTCAGCGATATGCCGCGTCTTGGGTACGATCGGCGGCAATCTGCTTCTCGAAGCGATCGCCGATGGCGAGCAGCTGCAGCTTGTTCACCACGTTCTCGCCGCGATGCTCGAAATGGTATTCGTGGATGCTGGTTTCGACGATCGAGTCCACCGGGCAACTCTCCTCGCAAAAGCCGCAAAAGATGCACTTGAACAGATCGATGTCGTAACGCGTGGTACGGCGCTGACCGTCGCTGGCGCGCGGCGCCGAGTCGATCGTGATGGCCAGGGCCGGGCACACGGCCTCGCACAGCTTGCAGGCGATGCAGCGCTCTTCGCCGTTGGCGTAACGGCGCAACGCGTGCAGGCCGCGGAAGCGGTTCGACTTCGGAATGTGCTCCATCGGATAGCGCACGGTGTATTTCGGCTTGAACATGTAGCGAATGGTCAAGCCCATGCCGCGAAACAGTTCGATCAGCAGCAGACTTTTGAAATAATGGGTAATGCGGGACATGGCTTTCTTCAGACTCCCGTGCCGATGGTGACCCAGCCGAAATATTTCAGGCAGCCGGCCACGAGAACCCACACGATGGCGATGGGAATGAATACCTTCCAGCCCAGCCGCATGATCTGGTCATAGCGGTAGCGCGGAAAGCTGGCGCGAAACCAGAGAAACAGGAACGAAAACAGGAAAGCCTTGATCAGCAGCCAAGGAAACCCCGCGTGCCCAATGAAACCCCACGACGACGGGAACGGCGACAGCCAACCGCCCATAAACAGTATCGCCGAGAGAAAACTCACCAGTATCATGTTGGCGTATTCGGCGAGGAAAAAAATCGCGAACGCCGAGCCGGAATACTCCACGTGGAAACCGGCAACGATTTCAGACTCGCCCTCGGCGACGTCGAAAGGCGCGCGGTTCGTCTCGGCCACGCCGGAGATGAAATAGATCACGAACACCGGCAGCAGCGGCAGCCAGAACCAGTCGAGCAGACCCTTGTGCCCGGCCTGCGCGTTGACGATATCGGTGAGGTTGAGGCTGCCTGCCAGTACCAGCACGCAGACCAGGCAGAGACCCATCGCCAGCTCGTACGAAATCACCTGGGCCGCCGAACGCATTGCGCCGAGCAGCGCATAGCGCGAGTTGGATGCCCAGCCGGCGAGGATAATGCCGTACACGCCCATCGACGTCATCGCCAGCAGATACAGCACGCCGGCATTGGCGTTCGACAGCACCATCTTGCCGCTGAAAGGAATCACCGCCCAGGCCGCCAGCGCCGGCACTAGAGTGAGCATCGGCGCCAGATAATAAAGAAAGCGATTGGCCGTGGTCGGCAGAATCACTTCCTTGATCAGCAGCTTGACCACGTCGGCGAACGCCTGCAGCAGACCAAGCGGACCGATCTTGTTCGGCCCCATGCGCACGTGCATCCAGCCGATGACCTTGCGCTCCCAGTACACGAACATCGCCACGGCGAGGATCAGCGGGATCGTGATGCAAAGGATGTAGACGATCGGCCACACGAGATGATTGATGAGTTGATCAACCATGATGCTTATGCCTTGCTCAAAGTAATGGCGGCGCCGTAAGGCGGCAGTGCGGCGGTAACGTCATGCCCGGCTTCGATCCAGACTGTGCCAGCGGGAACGGTCTCATCAATCGCCAGCAGCAGCGTCGCGTCGGCCACGCGAACCTGTTCGCCACCGGCCAGACCGAGGCGCTTCGCCTCGTCCGCGTTGACGCGCACGGCGGCAGCACGGTTCAGTGGATGCGCCTGCAGCGCGGTGGCTCGGCGCAGCACGGCGTCGGTGCGATAGATCGGCAGTGTGGCCAGACGCACCAGACCGGAAACGTCCTGACGCTTGGCCAAGGCGACGGAGGCTGTCGCCGGCCGCTCGCTGATGCCGTCGCGCAGGCCGGCAAGATCGTCGAATTCGAAGCCGGCCAGCTGCAGCGAACCGCCCAGCGCACGCAGCACTTTCCAGCCCGCGCGCGTCTGTCCGGGGGCTTTGGCACCGGCAGCCACGTTCTGGGCCAGCCCGTCGACGTTGACCAGGGTCGCGTCGATTTCCGGCAGCAGCGCGATCGGCAGAATCACGTCGGCCACTTCGCGCAACGCCGGGCTGGCGTAGGCACTGAAAGCGACGACCTGCTCTGCCGCGCGCAAAGCCTTCAGCGCCGCGGCGCCGTCGGCAAAATCGTGCGGCGGCTCGACGCCGTACAGCACGTAGCTCTTGCGCGCTTGCGCCAGCATGGCCTGCGCATCGAGGCCGCCGTTGCCCGGCAGCACGCCGAGCTTGGCCAGACCGACCGCGTTGGCACCGACCGGCAATTCGTTGTAACCGGCACCGGTAGCTTCGGCGATGAAGCGAGCAATCGCACGCAGCCACGAAGCCTGCGGATGCGTCACCGCGGCTTCGCCTAGGATGATGACAGCGCTGCCGGATTTCAGCGCGCCGACGACCTCGCTGTCGCCATCGTCGCCCTGCGCGCCGTCAATGGCGTCGGCCAGCGCAGCTGGCGCCGAAGCGCCTGCGCCCACGGCGGCCTTTGCCACTGCCAGCAGGGCGTCGACCATGGCATGCGGCGCGACGATAGCCTGACCCGCCAGCGGGTAGTTGAAGGCAAACTGTGCCGGGTTGACCAGATAGACCTTGGCACCCTTCTTGGTCGCCTGGTGCAACCGGTGATTGACCAGCGGCATCTCGTGACGCAGATCGGAACCGACGATCAGCGCCGCCTTGACCTTGTCGATCTCGGCCACGGGCAAACCAAACGTCGTGGCGACCGCGTTGTCGGCAAAGTCGAGCTGCCGCAAGCGGTGGTCGACGTGCGCGCTGCCCAGACCGCGAGCTAGCCGCATCAGCAGATCGCCCTCCTCGTTCGAGGTCGCGGGGTGGACCAGAACACCCAGCTCGCTGCCCGATTCCTTCTTCAAGGCTTCGCCGGCAAACTTCAGCGCGTCTTCCCACGTCGTGACCTGCCACTGGCCGTTGCGCTTCACTTCCGGTGCGCTGATCCGATCAGCCGCATACAGACCCTGATAGCTGTAGCGATCGCGGTCGGACAGCCAGCACTCGTTGACCGCTTCGTTGTCACGCGGCACGGTGCGCAGCACGTCGCCGCGACGCGTATGCAGCCACA
>CAIKJM010000360.1 GCA_903827735.1 uncultured Rhodanobacter sp.
CCTTTGCCGGTACCGGCGAGCGCATCCTTGTAGTTGACCGAGGAGTAGGCGACGGCGACCAGCACTTCGCCGGGCGATAGCGCGTCGGCGCCGATGCTTTCGATACCGGCGCGATAGCCGGCATCGTCGTTGTGGATGCGAAACGCGTGAAAGTCGGACAGGTCGGTCACAGCGCTTCCTCTTTCGGCTTGGACGTATGGACGTCCGGAACGCGGTTCATCCAGTCGAACAGTTGGCTCATGCTTTCGCCGAACCACACGTTTTCACGCTGGGTAGAACGGACGAAACCTTCGCCGACCATATGGTCCATCATGCCGCGCAGCGGCGCGTAATAGTCGCGCACGTCGAGAAAGGCGCACGGATAGCTGTGCAGGCCGAGCTGCGACCAGGTCAGCATCTCGAACATTTCGTCCAGCGTGCCAAAGCCGCCGGGCAGGGCGACGAAGGCATCGGACAGTTCAAACATGCGCGTCTTGCGCTGATGCATGGTGTCAACCACCTGCAGTTCGGTCAGGCCGGCGTGCGCGACCTCGCGATCGACCAGCTGGCGCGGGATCACGCCAATCACTTTGCCGCCACCGGCGAGCACCGCATCGGCTACCACGCCCATCAGGCCGACGTTGCCGCCACCGTAGACCAGGGTTATTTCCCGGCGCGCCATCTCGGCACCGAAAGCGCGAGCCTGCTCGGCGTATTCGGGATGCTTGCCGCTGCTGGAACCGCAGTAGACGCAGAGCGAAGTCACTTCAGCCATGAGGCCTCCATAAGCGCGAAACCCGTCCTTGGGGGACGGGTCGCGATGCGTGCAAAAAACCAGACATGATCAGCGCGATCAGTTGCCTTTGTGGATGGCGCGTTTGTCGACCGACAGCGCCGCCTCGTGCACCGCTTCGGACAGGGTCGGGTGGGCGTGGACGATACGCGCCATGTCTTCGGCCGAACCCTTGAACTCCATCGCCACCACGCACTCGGCGATCAGCTCGGAGACGCCCGGGCCGACCATATGCACGCCGAGAATGCGGTCGGTTTCGGCGTGGGCGATCATTTTGACCTGACCGATGGCCTCGTTCATCGCCACGGCGCGACCCACGGCGGCAAACGGGAAACTGCCGACCTTGTACGGCACGCCTTCTTCCTTGAGCTGCTTTTCGGTCTTGCCGGCCCAGGCGATTTCCGGCTCGGTGTAGATAACCCAGGGAATGGTGTCGTAATTGACGTGGCCGGCCTTGCCCGCGATCCACTCGGCAACGGCCATGCCTTCCTCGAAGCCCTTGTGCGCCAGCATCGGGCCGCGCACCGCATCGCCGACCGCCCAGACGCCATCGACGCCGGTGTGGCAATGCTCATCGACCACGATGCGGCCGCGCTCGTCGAGCTTGACGCCGCAGTCCTCCGACAGCAGACCATCGGTATACGCACGACGACCCACGGCAACCAGCAGCTTGTCGACGACCAGGTCATGATCGCCATCTTTGTCGTTATAGGTGATGTGCACTTCGTTCTTGCTGACCTCGGCCTTGGTCAGCTTGGCACCGAGCTTGATGTCGAGGCCGAGCTTGCCGAATTCCTTGAACGCCACCTTGGCGATATCGGGATCGGCGGCGCCGAGGAATTCCGGCAACGCCTCCAGCACGGTCACTTCGGCGCCGAGGCGGCGCCACACGCTGCCCAGCTCCAGGCCGATCACGCCGGCGCCGATCACGCCCAGGCGCTTCGGCACGGCGTCGAGTTCCAGCGCGCCGGCGTTGTCGATGATGTGCTTGCCGTCGAACTTGGCAAACGGCAGTTCGATCGGCACCGAGCCCGACGCCAGGATCACATTGGTTGCGCTGATGGTCTGCGTCTGGCCATCGTTGCCGCTGATCTCGACCTCGTTGCCCCCGCTCTTATCACGGCTGAGCAACTTGCCCTTGCCGAAGTAGCTGGTGATCTTGTTAGCCTTGAACAGCTGCGCCACGCCGCCGGTGAACTGCTTGACGATCTTTTCCTTGCGGCCGATGAAGGTTTTCAGATCGACCTTGGCATTTTCCACGCTGATGCCGTGCGCGGGCAGGTTGTGCGCCAGGTTGTAGAACTGCTTGGACGAATCGAGCAACGCCTTCGAGGGAATGCAGCCGACGTTAAGGCAGGTACCACCCAGGGCGGCCTTGCCGTCCTTGCCGGCCCAGGCGTCGACCACGGCGGTCTTCAGACCCAGCTGCGCGGCGCGGATGGCCGCGTGATAACCGGCCGGGCCGCCGCCGATGACGATGACGTCGAATTTGTCGCTCATGGTTCGAGTTCCTTGGGAACGTGTCGTGCCGTTGATGACGGCGTTTTATTAGTCGTTCAAGAGATGAGGGTCGACTAGCGAGGGCGCAACCCCGAAAGCTTTTGCCGATGGCGAGAGTGCCCATTCTCGGACCCTCGCCACTCGCCGCTGTCTTTGATCGCCAGGCAGTTACAGACCCAGCAGCATCCGCTGCGGATTCTCAAGCTGATCCTTGATGTCGACCAGGAATAGCACCGCATCCTTGCCGTCGATGATGCGATGGTCGTAGGAGATGGCGATGTACATCATCGGCGCGACGATGACCTGGCCGTTCTCGACGATCGCGCGGTCCTTGATCGTGTGCATGCCCAGAATCGCGCTCTGCGGTGGGTTGACGATCGGCGTGGAAAGCAGCGAACCGAAGGTTCCACCGTTGGTGATGGTGAACGTGCCGCCCTGCAGGTCGTCCAGGCCCAGCTTGCCGTCGCGGGCCTTCTTGGCGTAGTCCGCAATGCCCTGTTCGATATCGGCGAAGCCCATGTTCTGCACGTCGCGCAGCACCGGCGTGACCAGCCCCTTTTCGGTCGACACCGCAATCGAGATGTCCTGGTAACCGTGATAGATGATGTCGTTGCCGTCGACCGAGGCGTTGACGATCGGGCGACGCTTCAACGCCTCGGCCGCGGCCTTGACGAAGAAGCTCATGAAACCGAGCTTGATGCCGTGGGTCTTCTGGAACTGCTCGCCCAGCGACTTGCGCATCTTGGTGACTTCGGCCAGGTTCACCTCGTTGAACGAGGTCAGCATGGCAATCGAGTTCTTCGACTGCATCAGGCGCTCGGCGATCTTGGCGCGCATGCGGGTCATCGGCACGCGCTCTTCCGGACGCGAACCCGGTGTCGGCTTGGCCGCCTGTGTCGCCGCCTTGGAAGAACCGCCATCCTTGCTGTAATTGACAAGGTCTTCCTTGGTCACGCGGCCATCGCGACCGGTGCCTTCGACCTTGGAGGCGTCGATCTTCTGTTCGGTCGCCACGCGCAGGCCGGCCGGCGACAGATCCTCGTTGCCCTTGCCAGATGCCTTTTCGGCCTTGGGCGCTTCGGACTTGGCTGCGGCGACAGGCGCCGGCTTCTCGTCTTTGGCGTCTGCCTTCGGTTCTTCTTTGGCTGCTGCCGCGCCTTCCTCGATGATCGCGATGATCTGTTCGCTGTTCACCGTGTCGCCGACTTCGTGTTTGATTTCCTTCAGGACGCCATCGACCGGGGAAGGAACTTCCAGCACCACCTTGTCGGTTTCGAGATCGACCAGGTTCTCGTCGCGCTTCACTGCGTCGCCGGCTTTCTTATGCCAGGTGGCGATGGTGGCGTCGGAGACCGACTCGGGCAGAACGGGGACTTTGACTTCGATCGACATGGGAAATCCTAGGTTTTAGCGCTCGTGGACGAGCGCGAAGGTCATAAAGCGGCCAAACATTTTATTCTACCGAGTGATCCGTGCCGACCGGCGCTACGAGCGCCTGCTCGACCAGTGCAGCCTGTTCGGCAACGTGGGTGTTGAGGTGGCCGGCGGCGGGCGCCGCGGAGCGGGCGCGCCCTGCGTACGACAGGCTGTGCTTGCTGCTGACGCAGGCCTGCAGGTGATGACGGATCTGGAACCAGGCGCCCTGGTTCATCGGTTCTTCCTGGCACCAGAACACTTCCTTGGCCGCAGGGTATTTCTCAAGTTCAGCCGTCACCTCGGCACGCGGGAAGGGGTACAGCTGCTCGACGCGGACGATGGCGACGTCCTTCAGCTCGCGCTTTTCGGATTCTTCCAGCAGGTCGTAATACACCTTGCCGGAGCACAGCACGACGCGCTTCACCTTCTTCGGCGGCAATTCGCGGTGCTCGCCGATCACCAGCTGGAAACTGCCGTTGGCCAGTTCGTCCAGGCTGGAGACGGCCAGCTTGTGACGCAGCAGCGATTTGGGCGTCATCACGATCAGCGGCTTGCGCACCGGGCGCAGCATCTGGCGGCGGATCATGTGGAAATCCTGCGCTGGCGTGGTCGGCACGCAGACCTGCATGTTTTCCATCGCGCACAGCTGCAGGAAACGCTCCAGACGCGCGGAGGAATGCTCCGGGCCCTGGCCTTCATAGCCGTGCGGCAACAGCAGCACTAGCCCGCTCAGACGATTCCACTTCGCTTCGCCGGAACTGATGAACTGGTCGATGACGACCTGCGCGCCGTTGGCGAAATCGCCGAACTGCGCTTCCCAGATATTGAGCGTGTCCGGATCGGTGGTGGAGTGGCCGTATTCAAAGGCCATGACCGCTTCTTCGCTGAGCAGCGAATCGATCACTTCAACGTCGGCGTCTTCGCGCACGGTGGCCAGCGGCAGATAGGTATGGCCGTCTTTCTGGTCATGCAGCACGGCATGGCGATGGAAGAACGTGCCGCGCCCGGAATCCTGGCCGACCATGCGCAGGTCATGGCCGCCGTCGATCAGCGTGGCGTAAGCCAGGTTTTCGGCAAAGCCCCAGTCGGCCGCCTGCTCGCCAGCGGCCATCTTGCGGCGGTCGTCGTAGATCTTGGCGACGCGCGCCTGCAGCGTGAGATCGGCGGGCAGGGTGAGGATCTGGTTGGCCAGCTCCTGCAGCTTTTTCTTCGGCACCGTGGTGTCGGCCGGCGTTGACAGCTTGCCACCGACGAAGCGTGCCCAGTCGACCGGGCGATCGCGGTTGGGTGACGGATCGAGGTCTGCCATCGGCGCGCCGGCTTCGAGACGATCGCGGTAGGCTTCGAACTGCTTCTGCGGCTCGCCTTCGGCGAGCACGCCTTCCTTCACCAGCTTCTGCGCATACAGATCGCGGGTGGTCGGACGCTTGCGGATGATCTGATACATCACCGGCTGCGTTGCCGACGGCTCATCGGCTTCGTTATGACCGTGGCGGCGGTAGCAGACCAGGTCGATGACGACGTCCTTGCGGAACGTCTTGCGGAATTCGTAGGC
>CAIKJM010000361.1 GCA_903827735.1 uncultured Rhodanobacter sp.
ACCACCGGCATCACGACACTCGATGGCGGTGGTGTGGCCGCGAGTCCTGAGTTCCAGATCGTGTCGAGCGCGACACCGGTTGCTCAGCAGAGCAACAGCGAACTCAATCAGCTCAACGACACTCAGAAGGCGACGCTGGAAGCGCTGCGCTCGCAGCTGATCTATCCGGCGGTCACGCATCTGGTCGGCGCGGGCGTCCCCGCTTCGAGCATCGTGCTGGCCTGGACCTTCACCACACAGTCGGAAGGCCTGACGCTGGGTTATCTGGCGCAAACCGCTGCGGCCAAAACGATCGCCGTCGCACCGATCGGCAAGAAGACCGACCAGCTCGGCTCCGGCCTGCCCGCCGGTGCGGACGTCTATGTCGGCTTCACGCTGATTCCGTATTACCTGAAGAATGCCAGCGCGAGCCCGCTCGATCCGACCACCTCGTTCTGGCAAGCCGATCCGAGCAAGCCGAACATCAATCCCGAGTTGCCACCGACCGATCCGGCCCAGGTGCATTTCCTCGGGCAAGTCCCGTGCGCGGCATTCGCCAGCGGTGCCAGTGTCAACGGCGTTACGGTCGGCCCCAGCGCCAGCACGACGATCTGCTATCCGGTACCGGTTGCGCAGTCGACCGAAAAGATTCCGATGATCGTCACGGTGCCGAACGCCGACAGCGGGCGCACCAAGCCCGCCGGCGGCTGGCCGGTCGTGATCTTCCAGCACGGCATCACCGGCAACCGCACGCAGATGCTGGCCATCGGGCCGGCGCTGGCGAAAGCCGGCTTCGTCACGGTTGCGATCGATCTGCCGCTGCACGGCCTGACCGACAAGACCAGTCCGTTCTACGACAATCAGCTGTTCAAAGGCAGCCCTGCTGCAGGTTTGATGACGGGCGAGCGCACCTTCGATCTCGATCTTGAAAACAACTCGACCGGCGCACCCGGTCCGGATGGCGTGATCGATTCGTCGGGCAGCTACTTCATCAATCTGCAGAGTCTGCTGACCGCCCGCGACAACCTGCGTGAAGCCGAAGCCGATCTGCTGACGCTGGCAAAGTCGGTGGCGAATCTCGACCTCAACAGCGATGGCACGCCGGACGTGGATGCCAGTCAGATCCGCTTCGCCAGTCTGTCGCTCGGCAGCATCGTCGGCATTCCGTTTCTGGCCAATGCGCCACAGGTGGGTGCAGCAACCCTGGCGGTTCCCGGCGGTGGCATCGCCAAGTTGCTCGATGCATCGAAGTCGTTCGGTCCGATCATCGCCGCGGGCTTGAGTGCCGCCGGTGTGGTCGAAGGCAGCGACGACTACGAAACCTTCCTGCGCTTCGCACAGACCGCGGTCGATGATGGCGATCCTTTGAATTACGCAAAGGCCGCCGTGGCGCTGCATCCCTTGCACATGATGGAAGTGGTCAACGACCTGGTGGTGCCGAACAACGCGCTGGCCAACGACGGCAGCGGCTTCTTCGACAAGGTAACGGTGTCGAGCTTCCTCGGCGGCACCGATCCGCTGATCGCAGCAATGGGTCTGACCGATCTGGGCACTGTCGTCGCACCGACGGCGGCGCAAGCGCCGCAGGTCGATCCGGCCGGATTGCATGTGGTCGTCAAGTTCGCCGGCGAAGCCTCGCACGGTTCGATCTTGTCGCCCGGAACCACACCAGGAGCTGCGGCCGTGACGGTCGAGATGCAGACCGAAACCGCGACCTTCCTCGGCAGCAACGGGGTGTGCCTGCAGATCGGAGGAACCTGCCAATGCACGACACGATGAAGCGTTCAGCAGTGACTGCCTTGGTGCATCCGTCCGCAGGTTTGGAGAACAGCATGAATTTCACACGCAAACCC
>CAIKJM010000362.1 GCA_903827735.1 uncultured Rhodanobacter sp.
ACACCGACTACGGTGACCATCGTGGCGGCGCACGCGGCGGGAAACGCGCCCGCCGCAAGCGAGCGGGCGCCACGCAGCATTCCGCCGATCGAGGCTGCGGCCAATGTTCCGCATGACCTGGCACCGGTCAGCGTCAGCGCCAATGCGGTCGATACGCTGGCGCCGAGCGCCGCACCGCTGGACGCCATCCAGCCCACCTCGGTGATCGACGAGCGCTTTATCCGCGACGGCCTGCGCTTCAACGCCAACTTCGACGACATCATCAAGTACGCGCCCAGCGTCACCGTCACCTCGCCCGAAGGTCCTGGCCTGGGCAAGAACGAGGGAATCAGCATTCGCGGCTTTCAGGACGGCCAGTTCAACATCACCTTCGACGGCATCCCCTTCGGCGACGCCAGCGACCTGCACCACACGACCTCGGCGTACTTCAACAACCACGTGCTGGGGCAGGCCGAAATCGACCGCGGCCCGGGCGGCGGCAGCACGATCGGCAACGCGACCTTCGGTGGCACGGTGGGGCTGCGCTCGCGCGATCCCAGCAGCGTACCGGGCGTCACGGCGTATCTCACGCTGGGTAGCTGGAACACGCGCGCCGGCGGCGTCAGCGCCGATGGGCAGCTCGGCGCACATACGCAGATCTTTGCCGACGTCTCCAAGGAATCTAGCGACACCTATCTGAAAGGCACCGACGACCAGCGCAATCACATCTTTCTGAAGACGATCACCGACCTGGGCGCCGACACTACGCTGACCTTCGTCACCAGCTACAACGAGGAGCACCAAAACACCGTGCAGGGCGCGACGAAACAGGAAATCGCGCAGTTCGGCTGGCGCTATGGCCTGTCGGATAACCCCGCGCTGCAGAGCTACAGCGGCTACAACAACGCCGCGTACTACTCCAGCTTCAATTATCTCGGTCTCACCAGCCGCATCGGCGACTGGAGCGTGGACAACAAGGTCTACTACAACAGCTTCGATCACTGGGCACGCAAGACCACCGACGCCAGCGATAACAACGCCGCCGACAACGGCGTGACTTTTTATAACGCCGCTGGCAAGAAGGTCGGTAAGGCCGCCGATGATGTTCCCGGCAAGCTCGCCGACTCCGGCTTCCACGCCTTCGGCGACGTGCTGCGGCTGAGCCGCGATCTGGGGCCGGGCACGCTGCAAACCGGTGCGTGGCTCGAACGCAACATCGACGCGCGCTACCAGTATCCGCTCGACCTCACGACCGGCCAACAGACAGGCACCAAATACGGCTATCTCGATAACTACCTTTTCGGCGATCGCACCGACACCGTGCAGCCGTACCTGCAATACGACTGGAAGGTCAGCGATCAGATCACGGTCAGTCCCGGCGTGCGCTATTCGGAGGTGACCCGTTCGATCAATGCAACACTCAACAAGACCACACCGGTCCCGCTGGAGGCCGAAGCGAACTATCACGCCACCCTGCCCTCACTCAGCGTGCACGACCAGCTGAGTGACCAGTGGGTCGCCTACGCGCAGGCGGCAAAAGGTTTTCTTGCGCCACCGATCGACGTGATCGAAACCAATGCCTCGCACGGGCTCAAGCCGGAGCAGACCACCAACTACCAGCTAGGCACCAGCTTCGCTTCACGCAGCTTCACCTTCGGCGCAGACGTCTACTATATCGACTTCACCAACTATCTGACCGAAACGCAGGTCGCCACCGCCGAAGGCAACGAGCTGACCTATATCAACGGCGGCGGCGCGATTTACCAAGGCGCCGAAGTGGAAGGCACCTACGCGCTCACGCGCGAGTGGAGCCTGTATGGCAACGCGAGCTATAACGAGGCCACCTACAAGCACAGCAGCGTGCAGGTAGCCGCCACGCCCAAGGTCACCGCGGCGCTGGGCCTGCTCTACAGCGCTGAAAGCGGCTACTTCGGTTCGCTGATGGGCAAGTTCATCGGCAAGCAGTACGGGCTGGACAACACCACCGATGCCAAAGGCGATACGGTATTCGCCAACAGCCAGCGGCTGGGCGGCTATGTTGCAGTGGATGCAGCTTTCGGCTTTCGCTCCGCGCACGGTGGCGTCTCGAACAAGGGTTACTCGATCAGCGTGGACGTCAACAACCTATTCAACGTGCACAAGCTGACCGGCTATGCGGGAACGCAAGCCGTCAGCGGCGATGCGCTTTACTTCGGTCTACCGGGGCGCGGGGTGTTTCTTGATCTATCAATGAAGCTCTAGCATGCGGCGTCCGTCGACTTTTCCATTGTCGGCGGCTGCATTTTCATGGTCGCGTTGAACACTCAGGGACACACCATGCTTCACTGTTTTCATGCAACACGGTTTCGCGGCATCACGCTCGCGCTGCTTGCCACGATTTTCTCATCGCTCGTCCATGCCGAGGAACCGCATAATGCCCAAGGCGAGCGGATCGTGCAGCAGATTGTGCTGATCCGTCACGGCATCCGCTCGCCCACGGCTGCACCGGCGGCTTTGGCCGTCTATGCGTCCGAATCGTGGCCGGCGTGGCCGGTCGAACCGGGGCAGCTCACGCCGCACGGTGCCCAGCTGATGCATTCGCTGGGCAGCTGGTATCGCCAGCTGCTGATGTCCGATGGCGCCGCGACAGGCGGCTGCGACACGCCGGCCAGGATCAAGCTGATTGCCGACAGCACGCCGCGCAACCGCGACAGTGCCTCCGCCATGCAGGCCGGACTGTCGCCGTCGTGTGAGCGCGGCTATTTTGCCTTTGCCGCCAATCAGCCCGACCCGCTGTTTCGCGGCAGCGGCGATGACGGCGCCGATGCGCCGGTCACCAACCCACCGGCCATGCCAGCGCTGACCGATCTGCAGCAGGTGCTGCTGGGCTGTCACGACGAGGCCTGTCTCGGCAAGGCGGCGGCCAGCGGCAAGAAGCGGCTGCTCGGCACGGCGCCGGCCAAGGCCTTGAAAACTGCTGGCACGCTGTCGGAAAACCTGATGCTGGAATACGCCCAGGGCCTGCCGCTGGCGCAGGTCGGCTGGGGACGACTCGACGCGGCCGGCGTGGGCACCATCATCACCCTGCACAACCTGCAGTTTGCGCTGGCCACGAAAACGCCCGACGCCGCCAATGCGCGCGGCGGCAACATGCTGGCCCATATCGCTGCCACGCTGACGGCCGCGGCCCGCCAGGCCTCCAAGCTACCTCCGCTGGCACCGGCGGATACCCAGGCGGTGATCCTGCTCGGTCACGATACCGATCTGGCCAGCCAGGCCGGCCTGCTCGGACTGGATTGGCACAACACTGAACAACCGGACGATTACCCGCCCGGCGGCGCGCTGATTTATCAGCTGATCGAATCGCGCGGCCACTACACCGTACGCCTACAGATCGCGCTGCCCACGCTGGCCGCGCTGCGTGCCGGCGACGTCGCACCTGCCGGCGCGATGCATGTCGCAACGCTGCGCATCAGGGGATGCGAGAAAACGGACGCCTGCCCGTTGGCGAGCTTTCAGGCAATCGTTGCCAAGAACGTGGAAGCGAAGGCCATTGTCGCAGGCACGGGCAACGAACCGGAGGTCCCATAGTCGGCCATCCGGCGCGCGCTATCGCCTTCCGGGCGAAGGCGCTCGCGCCAGTGCCCATATGTCTACCTGCTTTGCGCCCGCGCGCTTGAGCAC
>CAIKJM010000363.1 GCA_903827735.1 uncultured Rhodanobacter sp.
CCTTCCCGATGTACCTAACCGCCGTATGGCTGGTCTGGGTGCTGGCGCACCAGCGCGGTGCCGACGCCGTCGGCCTGGTGCTGGTGGCGATGGTGCTGCTGGCGATGGCACTGTGGTGGTTCGAGCGCAGCCGCCACGGACGCGCGCTGAGCAAGGTCTTTGTCGCCCTGCTCGCCATTGCCGCGCTGGTGCCGCTGTATCTGCTGGCGCATGTGGTGCCGCCGGCAACCGCGGCGACGACGCAGGAAGGCGTGGTCGCCTACACGCCGGAAAAACTCGCTTCGCTGCGCGCCTCCGATACGCCGGTATTCGTCGACATGACCGCCGACTGGTGCGTCACCTGCAAGGCCAACGAGCACACCGTGCTGGATAGCGACGCGTTTCGCGCGCTGCTCAAGCGCACCGGTGCGGTTTATATGAAAGGCGACTGGACCGACGTCAACCCGACCATCAGCGCTTTTCTGCAGCAGTACCACTCGCCCGGCGTGCCGCTGTATGTGGTGTTCCCGAAACACGGCGGACCGGGCAACCAGCTGTCAACCGTGCTCACGCCCTCGATGGTCGAGCAGGCGCTGACGGCGGCGGCGCAGTAAAAAATGACGCGAACGAACTGGTTCATCCTCGGCATGGCCGTGCTGGCCGCGGGCGCCGGCGGCTACATCGAGCATCGCCAGCGCCAGCCGGATGCGTCGATCATCGGCCAGCCCGCGCCCGTCGACAGCCTGCCCGATCTCAACGGCAAGACCCACGCGCTGAGCGACTACCGCGGTCACCGCGTGCTGCTGAATTTCTGGGCCAGCTGGTGCGGACCCTGCCTCGACGAAATGCCCGCGCTCGATCGCGCGCAGGCCCGGTTCGGTGGCGGCACGACCGCCGAACCGGGCGCCATCGTGATCGGTATTGCGATGGACGACCCGGCCATGGCACGCGCGTTTCTTGCCGCGCATCCGCCGCACTATCCGATCCTGCTCGGCGACCTCAACGAGCCGAGCACCACGCGGCAATTTGGCGATACCACCGCTGTGCTGCCCTATAGCGTGCTGCTGGGAACGGATGGTCACGTGCTGGCCACCCACACCGGCGCGATGTCCGACGCGGAGATGGCGGCGTGGCTGAAATCGGGCGGCCAGCCCTGAAACCCCGGCCGGCATACGCCGGCGCACGGGAAACTTTCACTTCTCCGCCAAACATCGCCGATCGTCAGCGAACTGGACAATAGACGCGTCTGCGGGCAGACTGCGCAGAGTCCGGATATCCGGGCGCGACCCTGGGCGCAACGTGGCGAAGATCCTTGTCCTGCACGGACCCAACCTCAACTTGCTGGGCGCGCGCGAGCCGGAGATCTATGGCCGTCAGACGCTGGCCGATATCAACCAGCAGCTGGCCGAGCGGGCGCAAGAAGCGGGCCATGAGCTTGCCTGGTTTCAGTCCAACGCCGAGCACGAGCTCATCGGCCGCATTCAGCAGGGTCGCGACGATCGCACGGCGCTGATCCTGTTCAATCCTGCCGCCTTCACCCACACCAGCATCGCCCTGCGCGACGCGCTGATGGCGGTGGCGATACCGTTTATCGAAGTGCATCTGTCCAACGTTCACGCGCGCGAGCCGTTCCGACATCAGTCGTACCTGTCGGACATTGCGGTGGGCGTGATCTGCGGCTTCGGCGGCGACAGCTACCGGCTGGCGCTGGAAGCAGCGATCCACCGGCTGCACGCGTCGGCCGCCAGCGCGCCCGACGTACCGAAGTAGCACGACCCACATTTCGATTGACTGCATGACGTACGCAGCAGGCCAGTTTCCCCATCCCCATGCGCCAGTTCGATGGCGCGACTGACAAAAGGCTGATCCGATGGATTTGCGCAAAATCAAAAAGCTGATCGATCTCCTCGAAGAGTCCAATCTCGCCGAGCTCGAAATCAAGGAAGGCGAA
>CAIKJM010000364.1 GCA_903827735.1 uncultured Rhodanobacter sp.
AGGGCAGGGTGCCGCTGGGCAGCTCGCGTTGCCCGGTGACCTGGCTGACGATGTCGCGCCATTCGTTGGCCTGCCGCGTGGCGTTTTCCTGCCAATCGCGGCCAGCGCTCCAGTCCTGCAATGCGAGGGACACCGCATCCAGCCCAAGGCTGGCGTCAGCAAGAATGTCGAGGCCGCCGCCTTTCAGCGTGTCGTAGCCGTTGACGTTCAGGGCAATTATCTGAGCGTCGTTGAACAGCGCATTGGAGCCGGTGGTGAAATCCTGCAGGCGCGTGCCGACGGCGAGCACGACGTCGGCCTCGGCCAGCAGCGCATTGGCCGCAGTGGAGCCACATACGCCGGCCGGTCCCAGCTGCAGCGGATGATCCCAGGCCAGCGCGCCCTTGCCTGCCTGCGTCTCGGCCACGGGTATGCCATGGGCCTCAGCGAAGCGCCGCAGCGCTGCGCTGGCCTTGCTGTAAAGCACGCCACCGCCGGCAATGATGACGGGACGCATTGCTGCACGCAGCGCGGAGGCTGCCGCAGCAATGTCGTCCTCCGCAGCGGGCAACGCGCGGAAACTGTGGATACGCGGCGAAAAAAAACGTTCCGGCCAGTCGTACGCCTCGGTCTGCACATCTTGCGGAAGCGCTAGGGTTACCGGGCCGCACAGGGCGGGATCGGTCAGCACGCGCAGCGCCCGCGGCAGTGCGCTCAGCAGCTGCTCGGGTTTCACGATGCGATCGAAATAGCGCGATACCGGACGCAGGCAATCGTTGACGCTGGCGGTGCCGTCGGAAAAATCCTCCAGCTGCTGCAGCACCGGATCGGGCGCGCGCGAGACGAAGATATCGCCGGGCAACAGCAGTACCGGCAGCCGATTCACGTGGGCCAGCGCGGCGGATGTCACGAGGTTGGTCGCACCGGGACCGATCGAGCTGGTCACGGCCATCATGCGCCGACGCATATGCGCCTTGGCATAGGCGACCGCCGCATTGGCCATGCCCTGTTCGCTGTGCGCGCGATAGGTTGGCAGGCTGTCGCGTTGCGCGTACAGCGCTTCGCCCAGCCCCGCGACGTTGCCGTGACCAAAGATCGCGAACACGCCGCCGAACAGCGGAACGGTTCGGCCATCGTCATCGAGAACCTGCTGTGCCGCGAGATAGCGCACCAGCGCCTGCGCCATCGTCAGTCGAACGGTGTTGGTCATGCGGTGGCCTCCACCCCATGCGTGGTTTCGACGGCAGGTGGACTCGTGACGCGCTCACCGCGAGCCTGTCGCCACAGCGCGGCCAGTTCGGCGAAGTGGTGGCTGGCTCGTTCGATCAGGGTCGCATCGTCGATGTCGCCGCGAAGCCAGGCGCGCGCCGGCTCGACAAAAATGCTGCGGCCAACGGCGAAGCCGCGGCAGCTGTGGCTGTGCGCAGCGGCGGCGAAGCCCGCGGCCAGTTCGGCAAACGGCGCGTTGAGGCCGAGCAACAGCACGCCGCGGCAATGCGGATCACGTTCGGCGATCAGCGCGTCGAGCGCGGTCCAGTCCTGCGCCGGCAGCGGTGCAAGCTTCCACCACTCGGGTCGGATGCCGAGGTTGTAGATACGCTTGAGCGAACGCAGCACACGCTCGCCCTGGCTGGCCTGCACCGACGGGTTGGCCGGCGGAATCACTTCCAGCAGCAGCTCGTGTCCGCTGGCGCGGGTCACGGTATACAAAGCATGCAGCTGGGTTTCCTGCTCCAGCCGCTGCTCCGGCGTGCCGTCGGGATCGAACGGCACCAGGCATTTGACTACCTGTTCGAGCGGCCACTGGATCAGCTCGCTGCCCAGGGCGCGGCCGGCTTCGAATTCCAGCGGCAGCGAGCCGGGCAGTTCGACCGGACGCCCCACCCACCAGCCCCGGCCGGTGGCATCGTTGAGCGCATCCTGGCCGTAACGACCGTCGCACAGCATGCCGATGCGCTGCGTCAGCCCGAGATTTTTTTCGGTACGCGCCACCGCCTGCACCAGCAGCTGCTTCAAGCGCGGAATGCGCGACTCGTCGGCGCCGGCCTCGCGCGCCAGCTCGAACAGCTGGCTGCGATGGTCGAACGCGAAGATATGCAGATCGTCCCAGTGCGTGCGCGCCACGCTGACGCGATGCAGATGGGCCAGCTGCTCATCGCGGTCCGGGCGCTCCAGCCGCTCGGCGTGGGCGAGGAAATAGTCGAGTTCGGCGCGACTCGGCATCGCCGGCGCACAGCCGTGGCGCGACACCACGATCGCGCCGCAGGCGTTGGCATAGGCGCAGCAGCGCTCGATCGATTCGTCGCGCAGCCAGCCGGAGAGAAAGCCCGCGATAAACGCATCGCCGGCGCCCAGCACGTTGAGCACCTCGACCCGCGTGCCGAGAAAGGTCGGTGCGTCGTCGATCGCCGTGGGAATGGCGGCCTCGATCACGCTGCAGCCCTGCGCGCCGCGCTTCACCACCAGCGTGGCGTTGCTCACCACGCGAACGGCCTTCAGTGCCGCGATCAAATCTTTGCTGCCGCCGGCGATATGGAATTCTTCCTCGGTACCGACGATCAGGTCGAACTGGCCCAGCTCGCGCTGTAGGTGGGCCGTGACGCCGTCGTCGGCGATGAAGCGCGTTTCGCCGTCGCCGCGATTCGTCAGTCCCCACAGCACGGGGCGATAGTCGATATCGAGTACGGTGCGTACGCCATGCTGCCGCGCGAACGCCAGCGCCTTACGGCTGGCGGCCAGCGTGCCGGGTGTGGACAGATGCGTGCCGGTAATCGCCAGGGCCTTGCTCGAGGCGATGAAGGTTTCATCGATGTCGTCTTCGCACAGCGCCATGTCGGCGCAGTTTTCGCGATAGAAAATCAGCGGAAAGGTTTCGCGATCCTTGATGCCGAGCAGCACCATGCCGGTGAGACGCGCCGGGTCGACGACGACATGGCTGACATCGCAGCGTTCCTTGCTCAGGGTTTCGGTGAGGAAGCGGCCCATATGGTCGTTGCCCACGCGCGTCAGCATGGCCGAACGCAGGCCCAGGCGCGCTGCGCCAAATGCGGCATTGCCGGAGGAGCCGCCGAGATATTTGGCGAAGCTGGACGCATCTTCCAGCCGTGCGCCGTGCTGCTGGGCATAGAGGTCGACAGCGAGTCGGCCCAGGCAAATCAGATCGTAGCGATGTTCGGTCATGGTGCAAAAACTCGGGGTGGCGATAGGGGAGGGCAGTACGACGCTGGCTCAGGCGGCGTGACGGCCTTCGAGCTCGTCGACGAGACTCTGGATCTCGGTGCCGCCGGCCATCATGTCGAGCACTTCCTCCTTGCTGATGTCGCTCTTGGCGAAGGTACCCATCGACTGTCCGCGATTGAGCACGGTGAAGCTGTCGGCGATGGGATAGGCGTGATGTACGTTATGGGTGATGAAGATCACCGAGATGCCGCGCTCCCGCGCCTTGTGCACCAGCTTGAGTACGTTGCAGCTCTGCTTGACGCCAAGCGCGGCGGTCGGCTCATCGAGAATCAGCACCTTGGCGCCGAAATGGATCGCGCGCGCAATCGCCAGGCACTGGCGTTCGCCGCCGGACATCGTGCCCACCGGCTGGTGCGGCGAGCGCACGTGGATGCCCATCTCGGCCAGCTTGTTCACCGCCGTGCTCGCCGCCAGCTGCATATCGAGCACGGGAATCATGCCGAAAAGTTTCTTGGTCGGCTCGCGCCCGGCAAAGAAATTGCGCGCCACGCTCATCAGCGGCACCAGGGCCAGATCCTGATAGACGGTAGCGATGCCGCAATCGAGCGCCTCGCGCGGCGACTTGAAGCTGACCTCTTCGCCTTCGATCAGATAACGGCCTTCGCTGGGCTTGTGCACGCCGGCGAGGGTCTTGATCAGCGTGGACTTGCCGGCACCGTTGTCGCCGAGCAGGCAGTGCACTTCGCCTCGGCGCAGGCGCAGCGTCACGTCCTTCAGCGAAATCACGGTGCCGAAGAATTTGCTGACGCCTTCGAGCTGCAGGATGTAATCGTCGCTGCCGCTAGGGGTTTTGATTGGGGTATCCATCAGTCGATCCTCACTTGCCGGTCGTTGCGCGCGAGCGGATGTAATGGTTGAACAGCACCGCGAGCAGCAGCATCGCGCCCAGCACCACGCGGTACCAATCGGAATTGACGTTGGTATAGGAAATGCCGATTTGCACCACGCCGAAGATCAGTGCGCCGAAGCAGGCGCCGAGCACCGAGCCATAGCCGCCGGTGAGCAGGGCACCGCCGATGACCGCAGCGATGATCGCTTCGAACTCTTTCTGCAGGCCGCGATCGGAAGCTGCCGAGCCCACGTCGGAGACCTGCAGCACCGCAAACAGGCAGGCGCAGAACGCGGTCAATACAAACAGGCTGATCTTGACCCGGCGTACCGGCACGCCGACGTTCTTTGCCGCGTTGGCGTCGCCGCCGACGGTGAAGATCCAGTTGCCGAAACGCGTCTTGGACAGCACGAAGCCGGCGCCGCAGGCCACCAGCGCCCACCACAGCAGCACCTTCGGCAGACCGGCAACCACCGGCTCGCCGCTGGGCAGTTTGTCGATGATGCCGGCGTGCGCCATCCAGGTGAACAGACCCTGCAGCGCGGTGCCCTGGAACAAGGCATGCGTGATCGGATCCTGCGCAATCTTGTCGCCCACGCCGCTGACGATGGTGCTGCCGGCAAACTGCGTCGAAAGCACGATGGTGAGGCCGCGCAGGATAAACATGAAAGCCAGCGTGACGATAAAGCTGGGCAGCTTGGTGCGCATCACCAGATAGCCGTTCAACCAGCCCAGCGCCATGCAGCCGCCGAACGCAAACAGCACGGCCAGCCACATCGGCCAGCCGAAAAACATCGAGGGCACCGCCATCATCATGCCGGCGAAGCCGATCATGGAGCCCAGCGAAAGGTCGAATTCGCCGGCAATCATCAGCAGGCAGGCGCCGACGGCGATGATGCCTAGATATGCTGCGACCTGCGACCAGTTCATGATGCCGTCGAGGTTGAACATACCCGAGTTGCCGGCGAAAACGCCGAAGAATATGAATACCAAAACGGTGGCGGCGATGGAGCCCAGCTCGGGCCGATTCAACAAGGCGCGCCAGGGCGAGATGCGGCGCACGCGCTCGTCGCTGGGCGCGGACTGATCGGCGCCAGGCGGCTTCAGGCTGGCGTGCGAGGGAATGGGTTTGGCGAGGGTCATGGCCATATCGGAAGTCGTGGTGCTCATGAAGTCTCCGGCGCTTGCGCGTGGAAAGTGTTTGCAGTCATCGACCGGCCGATCGCTGCGAAGCAATCGGCCGGTCGAAGTGCTTTAGCGGTACTGGCCGGCGTATTTCTCGACGGTGGCCACGTTGTCCTTGGTCACGAAAGCCGGGCCTGAGCTGACGCCATCGGCGTTATAGACCGGCGACAGGCCATACATCTTCAGGCGCATCTGAAACTTCGGATTGGCCTTAAGCGTGGCGATGATCTTGTCCTTGTCCATCGTCTTGTCTTCGTGCGCGATGACCACGGCGGCGATCGACATATAGCCCTGCAGGTAGGGCTGCTGATCGATGGCGAAATTGATCGTGCCGTCCTTGATCGCATTGATGATGCCCGGCGACAGATCGAAGGTGCCGAAGTAGATCTTGCCGTTCAGATGCATCGCTTTCAGCGCCTGCACGGTCGGCTCGGCGGCGTTCGGTCCCAGCGCGAGAATGGCCTGGGTCTTCGGATGGTTGCGCAGGTAGGCGGTGACCTTGCTGTTGACCACGGTCGGGTCCATGCCGCTGTCGATCATCGAGCTTTTGAAGTCCGCACCGATCGCATCGGCGAAACCCTTGCAACGCTGGAACGAGGCCTGGTTGGTCGCGTAGTGGTTCACGCAGACGAAGGACTTGATGCCCAGCGCCTTGGCGCGTTCGCCAGCAGCCTTGCCCGCGGCATATTCGGGCTGGCCGATATGCATGATGGCGCCAAGCTTCTTGCTCTCCTCGATGGTGCCCGAATTGAAGGTAACGGTCGGAATGCCCTTGGCGGTGATTCGCGCCGCGGGTTTGGCCAGCACGTCGTAATCGGCGATGTCGTAGGAGACGCCGTCGTAATTGCGCGCAGCGGCCTGCTCCAGCAGGCGGGCCATATCGGCGAGGTCGCCGTTTGGCGGGTTGCGGTAGTCGACCTGCACGCCGAAATCTTCGCCCGCCTGTTTCACCGAATTCTTGATCGTGTTCCACCAGGAATCCGAATCAGCGCCGTGGCTGACCATCACATAGCGCTCGTTGGCGTGCGGGCCATCGGCGGCCATCAGCGCCGGCGCCAGGGTGATGCCGGCCAGCAGGGTTGCCAAACAGAGGGAAATTTTCCGAAGTTGCATACCACTCTCCAGTCGCGTGGGCCGGTTTTCGCCGGCTCGGTTGAGATCGGGCCATGCCTGTTGACAGGCTGGGCGGTGCGAAGCTGGGGCGAGGATGGACCCCCTTTTTTCAATTTGCAATTTGCATTGCACAATAAAAAAAAGTGGAATAAATATTCCATTCGATGCATAACAGGCGCCTTGCCGCGACGTGAGGCGGTGGCTCTTGGGTAAGGACGCATGACAAAAATCAGCGGTGTGGAACAACTGATGCAGCGCATTGCCGAGCAGTTCGACGCGCTGCCGCGGCAGCAGCAGAACGTGGCGCGCTATGTCGAGGAGCAGCGCGCCAACATCATGCTCCAGCGCGTCAACGAGGTGGCTGAGGGCGCCGGTGTGCACGCCTCCGCGGTGGTGCGGTTCGCGCAGCGCTTCGATTTTTCCGGCTACAGCGAGATGCAGGCGGTGTTCCGCAGCGAACACACGGCGCACGTGGCGCCCGCGCGCAGTTACCAGCAGCGCATCCGCCGGGTGATCGAGGATGGCCCCGAACAAATGCAGCCCGCGCAGATGGCGCTGCGTTTCATCGACGCCAGTCGGGCAGGGCTCGATGAGCTGGCCAGCGAATTCGACGCCAAGAGTTTCGAGGACGCGGTCGACCTGCTGGTCAAGGCCGACACGATTTACGTGGTCGCCGTACGCCGCGCGTTTTCCATCGCCAGCTATATCGCCTACGCCCTGCAGCACACGCACAAGC
>CAIKJM010000365.1 GCA_903827735.1 uncultured Rhodanobacter sp.
CTCAACGAATTCGCCTCGCGCATCCACGCGCCGTACCTGTTCATGGCTGGCGTTCTGGTGCTGCTGGCGATCTGGATTGCGCGCTCCTCTCTGCCCGATATCGAAGCGTCGTCGGCCAACAGCACCCCGGCTCGGGCCGGCGACGCTGCCGCCTCAAGTAGCATCATGCATTTTCCGCATCTATGGCTGGGCGTGCTTTGCCTGTTTGTCTACGTCGGTGTTGAAGTGATGGCCGGTGACGCGATCGGTACCTACGGCGCCGGCTTCCACCTGCCGCTGGATCAGACCAAGTTCTTCACCGCCTTCACCCTCGGCGCCATGCTGCTGGGCTATGTCGCGGGCCTGCTGTTGATTCCTAAAATGGTTTCGCAGCAGCGTTACCTGGCGATTTCGGCGGTGCTCGGCGTGCTGTTTTCGATTGGCGCGTTTCTGACCCAGGGCTACGTCTCGGTCGGCTTTGTCGCCTCGCTGGGCTTTGCCAACGCGATGATGTGGCCAGCGATCTTTCCGCTGGCGATCAAGGGGCTGGGCTCGCTGACCGAGCGCGGCTCGGCGCTGCTGATCATGGCGATCGCGGGCGGCGCCGTGATCCCTCAGCTGTTTGTGCATTTGAAGGAGCACGTCGATTTCCAGCTCGCCTTCATGCTGCTGATGGTGCCGTGCTACCTGTACATCCTGTTTTACGGGCTCGCCGGTCATCGTGTGGGCCAGCGCCGCTAAGCCGTCGGCTGCTGGCGCTGTCGCTCCGGTCATGGCCATAGGCTAGGATGCACGCGACGCTGCGCACTTTGTGCGGCGTCGTCGGCGCGATAGCGCTGCCTCTATGCTTGGCGAACGAGGTTTTACGGTTGCGTAGCTCCACTATTAAGGATGTCGCGGAAAAGGCGGGCGTCTCGCTGAAGACGGTGTCGCGCGTCATCAACAATGAGCCGTCGGTGCACGCGCGTACGCGCGCCAAGGTCCAGCGCGAAATCGATGCGTTGGGCTATCAGCCCGATCCCTCGGCGCGCAGTTTGCGTAGCACTCGGGCCTACGCCGTCGGCCTGGTGTACGACAATCCGAACGCGCACTACATCATCAACATGCAGCGCGGCGTGCTGTCGGTGTGTCGCGCTAGCGGCTTCGGCCTGCAGATCCATCCTTGCGATTCGTCCTCGCCCACGCTGGCCGACGAGCTGTGCGAGCTGGTGCGCCGTTCGCGTCTAGCCGGCCTGGTGCTGGCGCCGCCGATGTCCGAACAGCCGGAGCTGATCCGCACGCTGACCGAGGCGAAGATTCCCTTTATGCGGATCATCTCGGCGCGGCAGGATCCCAAGGACGGCTATCCGTGCGTTTACGTCGACGATCGCGACGCGGCGTATGCGATCACCGAGCACCTGATCCAGCTCGGCCATCAGCGCATCGGCTTTCTTTGGGGCGGACGCGAGCATCGATCCAGCCCCGAGCGTTACCAGGGTTACGAAGATGCGCTGAAGGATTACGGCATCGCCCTGGATCGCAAGCTGATACTGCCCGGGGACTTCACCTTTGACGACGGTTTTCGCGGTGCACGCAAGCTGCTGGCATTGAAGGATCGCCCCACCGCAATCTTCGGCTCCAACGACGAAATTGCCGCCGGCGTGCTGGCCGCAGCGCATTCGGACGGCATCAACGTGCCGTTCGAGCTGTCGATCGCTGGCTTCGAGGACAGCCCGTTTTCCAAGCAGTCGTGGCCCGCGCTGACCACGGCGCGCCAGGCTACCGAAGAGATCGCCCGGCACGCGGCGAAGCGGCTGATTGACGATCTGCAGCGCGAGGCCAACGGCGAGGTGCTGAGCACGGTCAACGAAGGCTTTCGGCCGGAGCTCGTGGTGCGCGGCTCCACCGCACCACGGCAAAGCACGCCGCCGAAACGCTGAGCGTTCGGCGGCAGAGCTCTTAGTGTTTAACGTTGTCGGTCTGCTCGATGAAGCGGGCCACGTTGTCGTGCAGCTGCTTCAATGACGCTTCGTGCGCGTAGACCATGTGGCCGGACGGATACCACGAGTAGCTGATATTGGCGTCGAGGCTGGCCGGGATCGGCATGTGGTGCATCTCGTAATCCGCGGCGAAGAACGGCGTGGCCAGGTCGTAATAGCCGCCGTTCAAATAGACCTTGAGGTTAGGGTTGGTCTTCATCGCCATCGCCAGATCCGGCATCACGTTGGTCGACGACTGCAGCGCCTCGCCGTTGACGCCCGGCGCCTTGTGCGACATGTCCCAGTGGTCGATATCTGCGTATTCGCGGTACTGCAGTCCGTCGCCGAACTTCAGCTTGTTGCGCACGTAGTCGTTGAAGGCGCCGATATACGCCGAGCTGATCGCCGAGGACTGCGGATCGTATTCGGAATCCTTCGCCATCGGATCGAGTGCGGGGCCGGAGAAGCGGCTGTCCAGTCGGCCCGTGGTGATATCACTGCCTGCCTGGAGTTCGTGCTCGAACATGCCACCGGTGACGCGCAGATTGGCCTTGATCAGATAGTCGACCGGCAGACCGGTGTACTGGTGCAGCCGCTGCGCCACCGCCTGGGTTTGCGCCTCGCTCAGCCGCGAACCCGCCATCAGCGCCTGCGCATAATCGCCCAGCGCGTACTGCTTCACCTCCTCCAGAAAGGGCTCCAGCGCGGCCGGCTGCTGCGGCAGTTTGTGGTGATAGAACGCCGTCGCGGCGAACGTCGGCAAGGCCAGCTCGTACGGCAGATCGATGCCCGGATTGAACTCGGGGCCATCGATGCTGGTATCGAAACTGAGGATCTGTGAGAGCAGGATCACGCCATTGAGATCGACGCTGTTCTCGTTCTCCAGGATATTGGCCAGCACCGCCGAGCGTGTCGTGCCATAGCTCTCGCCGAACAGATATTTGGGCGAATTCCAGCGGCCGTACTTCGACAGAAACTGGGTGATGAACTGCGCAAACGCGTGACCGTCGCCGTCGACGCTGTAGATCGCCTTCTTGCGGTCCTTCATCTGCTCGTCGCGCTTGGCCTTGTCCTCATCCGCCGCGATCAGACGGCTGAAGCCTGCGCCTGGCGCATCGATGAAGACCACGTCGGTAGCATCGAGCAGGCTGTAATCGTTGTTGACCAAACCATACGGCGCGGCCGGCGTGTGGCTATCGTCGGCGGTGACCACGCGCTTGGGGCCGAACGCGCCCATATGCAGCCACACCGTGGCCGATCCCGGGCCGCCGTTGTAAATGAAGGTGATCGGCCGCTTGCCCGGCTCGGCGCCTTTTTTCATGTAGGCGACGTAGAACATGCTGACCTGCGGCTCGTCCTCCTTGTCGCCACTGCCGTGCAGCACCAGGGTACCGGTCACCGCCTTGTAGCTGATGCTGTGACCTTCGACCGACACCGAACCGTCGGTGATAGAGGTCTGCGGCTTTACCAGCGCGGACTCGGGCTTGTCATCCTTTTTCTCGTCCTTCTTGTCGGACGACCCGGCAAAAGCCGATGAGGTCAGCAAAAGGGCGGCGAGGGCCGCGGCGAGGGGAATTTTGCGCATGGGTGGCCGATCCTCGAGGCCCGCGGCGAAATGCGTCGGGCGAGACGCCAGCATACGCATCGATGGCAAAGGGCTTCATCGCCCAGAAGTCATCCATCGGACTGGCCAGTCCCGCAGTGGGACGGATCGGTGCCGGCGGCTCACCATCACATTGTTTCGACAAATATAATTAAACATATATTTGCCTTGACAAATATATTGAGGGCAATAGAATGCACGGCTTATGAAATCGAGCCTCTCTACTGAAGCCCTAGCCCCGCAGGAACCACCCAAGCCCACACTGGGCTGGCTGCTGGCGACGGTGCGCGCCGAACTGGTCCGCGCCATCGAGGCGGAGTTCGCCGACAAGAACGTCGACCTGAGCTTTACCCAGTATTTGATTCTCAAGAAGTCCCACGAACTGGGTGCGGTATCGGCCACCGAGCTGGCCCGCGCCGTCGAACTCGACGGGGGCGCGATGACGCGCCAGCTCGATCATCTGGAGCGCAAGGGTTATCTGCGCCGCACGCCGCACGCGCAGGACCGCCGCGCGCTTCGCATCGAACTGACGGATGCGGGACACACGATGTGGCGCGATACCGCCCACGTTTGCAGCGACCGCGTCATGACCGCCGCGCAGCGCAGCTTGAGCGTCACCGAGCGCGCGCAGCTGCACGACTACCTGGAGCGCGTGCTGAACACGCTCCGCGACAAGCATTGATCTCACTTTCTGGACCCTGACACATGCGCCTGCATCGACTCGCAGCAGCGACTGCTTTCACCCTAGCACTGGCCGGCTGCGCCAGCAGCGGCGGCCTGCATTCGGACGGCACGCTGACGGACCCGAACTCGCTCAAGACCGAGCAGAGCCTAGCCCGCCTCAACGTGTCTCCGGCGGCCTGGCCGAGCGCGGACTGGTGGACTGGCCTGGGCGATCCGCAGCTCAGCGCGCTGATCAACGAAGCACTCCAGAACAACCCCGATCTGGCCATGGCCGATGCGCGAGCACGCGAAGCGCAGGCGCAGGCCGGCATCGCCAATGCGGCGCGCCTGCCGAAAATCAACGCCGGCGGCAGCGTCGGCGACGCCCGGCTGCCGGTCACCGCACAGCCGCTTGGCAACGGTCACGCCGCCCCGTTCAAATACGCCGATGTGAGCTTCAGCTGGAGCCTCGACCTGTGGGGCGGCAAGCGCGCGGCGTGGGAAGCCGCCCTTGGCCAGGCCCGCGCCTATGAGATCGAACGCCGCGCCGCGCGCATCGAAGTGTCTGCCAACGTCGCCCGCGCCTATGTGCAGCTGGGCTATGCATACGCCGGCCAGGACGTGGCCAAGGCGGAACTCGCGCGCGCCGACAGTGCACGCACCCTGACCCGCCAGCGCGTGGCCGCCGGTATCGACAACCAGATCCAGCTCAAGCAGAGCGACTCCGAAGTTGCCAGCGCGAACGAGCAGCTGGCCATCGCCAAGCATTCGATCGAATCGGCGCAGTCGATGCTGTCGGTGCTGCTCGGCAAGGGTCCGGATCGCGGCCTGGCAATCACCCGTCCGCAGACGCTCAATCCCGCCGCTGTCGCAGTGCCGGACAACCTGCCGGTGGATCTGATTGGCCATCGCGCCGATCTGGTCGCCGCGCGCTGGCGCGTCGAGGCTGCGAGCAAGAACATCAAGGTCGCCCAAACGCAGTTTCTGCCCAACGTCAGCATCGGTGCCTATGCCGGGCTGGTCGTGCTGGGCGGCGGCAACCTGTTTGAAGCGCCTGCACGTTTCTTCAGCGTGGCGCCGTCGATCAGCCTGCCGATTTTCGACGGCGGCCGTCTGCGCGCCAATCTGGCCGGCAAGGACGCGCAGTACGACGAGGCGGTGGCGCAGTACAACAAGATTCTGGTCGGCGCCGTCAACGACGTGGCCAACGACCTGTCGGGCCTGCGCTCGCTGCAGGATCAGATCACCGCGCAGCAGCAGGCCATCGACGCGGCCAACGGCGCCTGGCAGCTGGCACAGCAGCGCTACCAGGCCGGCGTCGGCAGCTATCTGGAAGCGCTCAGCGTGCGCCAGCAGCTGCTCGCCGCGCAGCGCGAGATGGCCGGGCTGCAGTCGCAGCAGGTCGATCTTTCGGTGCAGCTGATCCAGGCGCTGGGCGGCGGTTTCCGTCCGGAAGGCCTGCCCGGCCAGGATGGCGCCAAGCCGATGAGTAGCTCCGCTTCCCCTTCTTCCCCTTCACGTTCCTGAGGCAGCACCATGTCCAGCCAACCACCCGATCAGAACAACAAGGCTGATCAAAACAACTCTGGTCAGGGCAAGCCCGACCAGTCCACGCTCGCCGGCAAGCCGGCCGATGCCGGTGCCAATAAGCCGAAGAAGAGCTCGCGCGGCATGATGCTGCGCATCCTCGTCGTCGTCGTCGTGCTCGGCATCATCGCCTGGCTGCTGTGGTATTTCCTCGACGGCCGCTGGCACGAAAGCACCGACGACGCCTACGTCAACGGCAACGTGGTGATGGTCACGCCGCAGGTCGCCGGCACGGTCGTGAGCATTGGCGCCGACGACGGCGACCGCGTGCACGCCGGCCAGGTGCTGGTACAGCTCGACCCCAGCGACGCCGAAGTGATGGTGGCCGAAGCCAAGGCCAACCTCGCCAACACGGTGCGCAAGGTGCGCGGCCTGTACGCCAGCGTCGATGGCGCCAAGGCGGACGTCGCCCAGCGCATGGTTGCGCTGGAGAAAGCGCGTGCTGACTACAACCGCCGTCGTGAGCTGGCCAAATCCGGCGCGATCTCGGCCGAGGAACTGTCGCATGCCCGCGACGCGCTGGACGCTGCGCAGAGCGGCCTGACCTCGTCGCAGCAGCAATACCAGAGCAACAAGGTGCTGGTGGACGACACGGTGGTCGCTTCCCATCCGGACGTGCAGGCCGCCGCTGCCAAGCTGCGTTCGGCCTATCTCGATGACGTGCGCTCGACCCTCGTCGCACCGGTGGACGGCTATGTGGCCAAACGTTCGGTGCAGGTGGGTCAGCGCGTGATGTCGGGTACTGCGCTGATGGCCGTGGTGCCGCTGCACGCGGTGTGGATCGACGCGAACTTCAAGGAAACCCAGCTGACCAAGATGCGTCTGGGTCAGCCGGTAGAGATCAGTTCGGATGTCTACGGCGGCGCGGTGAAGTACAAGGGCAAGATCGAGAGCCTGGGTGTCGGCACCGGCAGCGCGTTCTCACTGCTGCCGGCGCAGAACGCCACGGGCAACTGGATCAAGATCGTGCAGCGCATCCCGGTTCG
Organism: uncultured Rhodanobacter sp.; assembly: GCA_903827735.1. Classification (GTDB taxonomy): domain Bacteria; phylum Pseudomonadota; class Gammaproteobacteria; order Xanthomonadales; family Rhodanobacteraceae; genus Rhodanobacter. The sequence goes on from CAIKJM010000365.1 coordinate 6,777, forward strand.
TGTGTTCTTCGACGATTTGCAGCAGTTGGACAAGCATCCGCTGCGCCTGGGTATGTCGGTGACGGTCGACGTGGGCCTGCACGACCAGAACGGTCC